>NZ_JBFBIR010000051.1:0-61785 GCF_040685715.1 Kitasatospora sp. NPDC088264 | reverse complement strand
CATGCAGCGCTGGCCCGACGACGAAGAGCTCCTCGGCAGCTGCGTCATGGCCTTGCACATGAGTGCCGCCGGTAGCCCGGAACGCTGGTCCGAGGCCGATCGGCCCGCGCCCCCTCTTCGCGTTTCACCTCAGCTGGTCAGCCGGCGGGCCCGTGCCACCAGGTCCCGCACCGAGTGGTCGGTCAGCTCCGGCAGCCGGTCGTAGTCGAACCAGCGCAGGTCCAGCGACTCCTCGCTGATCAGCGCCTGCGCACCGGCCGGTGCCACCGCGATGTACTGGACGTCCAGGTGGGTGTTCTCCGGCCGGTCCTTGCCGGTGCAGCGGACCCGGTGCCGGTCCAGCTTGGCCGGCACCGGGACGCCGTCCAGCTCCAGCAGGGCCAGGTCGGGGATGCCGGACTCCTCGACGGCCTCCCGCAGCGCCGCCGACGCGAGGTCCCGGTCGTCGGGCTCGCAGTGCCCGCCCATCTGCAGCCAGATGCCGACCTTGGGGTGCAGGGTGAGCAGCACCCGCCCGGCCGCCGGGTCGACGACCGCCGCGCTCGCGGTGATGTGCGCGGGCAGGCAGGACCGGTACAGGCCCTCGGGCTGCTCGGCCAGGTGCGCCAGGTAGTCGAGCCGCAGCCGGTCCTGCTCCTCGTCGGCGGGGCGCCACCCGGTCAGGGTGCGCACGGCGTCCGCGTGCAGGGACATCGCCCCGGTGTCGGTGGCCGTCATGCGGTGGGCTCGCCCTTTCCGTCGGTGCCGTCGCCGTCGCCGTCCCGCTTCGGCTCCTCGCTCTTCGCCGGCCCGTCGTTCTTGGTGAGGTCCGGCTTGGCGGCGGTGCCGCCCGCGGCGGCCTCGCCGAGCAGCTTGTCGATCGCGTCGAAGTCGAGGCCGCCCTCCAGGTCGCCGGTGCCCCGGTGCACGAAGGCGTCCGGGTCGTCCAGGTCGGCGGCGGTGGGCAGCATGTCCGGGTGCTGCCAGAGCGCGTCGCGGCCCTCGATGCCGCGCGCGTCGGCGAGCAGCGCCCACAGCCGGGCGGCGTCGCGCAGCCGGCGCGGGCGCAGCTCCAGGCCGACCAGGGTGGCGAAGGTCTGCTCGGCGGGCCCGCCGGCGGCGCGGCGGCGGCGGACGGTCTCGCGCAGCGCGCCGGCCTGCGGCAGGTGCGGTTCGGCGGCGGCGTGCACGACCGCGTCGACCCAGCCTTCGAGCAGCGCGAGCGCGGTCTCCAGGCGGGCGAGCGCGGCCTTCTGCTCGGGGGTGTCCTCGGGCTGGAGCAGCCCGCCGGCCAGCGCCTCCTGGAGCGCCTCCGGGTTGTTCGGGTCGAGCTGGCCGACGAGCTCCTCCATCCGGGAGGTGTCGACCTTGATGCCGCGGGCGTAGGCCTCGACGGCGCCGAGCAGGTGGGCCCGCAGCCACGGCACGTGGGCGAAGAGCCGCTGGTGGGCGGCCTCGCGCAGGGCGAGGTAGAGCCGGACTTCGTCGGCGGGCACGTTGAGGCCCTCGCCGAACTCGGCGACGTTCTGCGGCAGCAGTGCGGCCTTGCCGGCCGGGGCGAGCGGCAGGCCGACGTCGGCGGAGCCGACCACCTCGGCGGCGAGGGCGCCGAGCGCCTGGCCGATCTGGGTGCCGAACATGGCACCGCCCATGGAGCGCATCATGCCCATCAGCGGGCCGGCCATGGCCTGCATCTCCTCGGGCAGGACGCCGCCCATGGCGTTGCCGACCCGCTCGGCGACCGGGTCGACGAGGTCCTTCCAGACCGGGAGGGTGGCCTCGATCCACTCGGCGCGGCTCCAGGCGACGGCGGTGCCGGCGCCGGAGGGGAACTCGGTGGCGCCGTCGAGCCACAGGTCGGCGAGCCGGACGGCCTCGGCGACGGCGGAGTGCTCGGCGGCGCTGACCGAGCGGTCCTTGCTCTTGCCCTCGGCGGGTTCGGCGACGACGCTCTGGCGGGCGATGTTCTTGGCGAGGTCCCAGTTCACCGGGCCGCCCTCGAACGAGAGCATCTGCCCGAGCTGCTGGAACGCGCTGCCGAGGTCGTTGGGGTTGAGGCCGCCGAACATCGCGGCGAACGGGTTGTCGGCCCCGCCGGGGCCGCCCGGGGCTCCGCCGCCGGGCATGCCGAACAGCGCGCCGAACGGGTTGCCGGCGCCGAAGCCGAACGGCTGCGCGCCGCTCTGGTCGGAGCCTGCGGAGCCCTGGTCCTTCTTCTGCTGCTCGTTGTCGGGCTTGGCCTTGCCGTCCTCGGGCTCCTCGGGCGGAACGCCGAATCCGAAGGGAAGGTCGCTCACGGGGTCCTCGATCCGGTCGGCCGTCATACGGGTGTGGCGGGAAGTGCTGCCCGCCCGGGGCACCAGCGGAGTGGGGGACTCGTGGGCGGCTCCAGTGCGGCAGGCCCGCGCCGGGTGCACCGCCGGGCCTTCGCCTCGGGCAGGATGGACGTACGTGACACACGTCCGTACGCACATAAGCTAACCGTGGAGGATGGTCGGTGAGTTCCCCGCCTTCGGACGTTCGCTCTGGGCTGACCGGAGACGAGGACGCCCCGGACATCACGGCGTCGCCGCCTCCAGCCTACGGCGGACGGCCGCTGACCGTGGCCGTCACCGGTGCCGCCGGCGTGATCGGCGAACGGGTCGCGGCCCGTCTGGTCGCCTCGCCGCACGTGCGCAGGGTGCTGGCGGTGGACGACCGGCGCGGTGAGGTGCCGGGTGTGCAGTGGCGGGTGCTGGACGTGCGCGACCCCGCGGTGGCCGAGCGGCTGTCCGGGGTGGACGTGGTGGTGCACCTGGCGATGGACTTCGGCATGGAGTCGGATCCGCGCGCCCGCAGCGCCTACAACGTGCGCGGCGCGCAGACCGTGCTGACGGCGGCCGCGGCCGCCGGGGTGCACCGGGTGGTGCTCTGCACCTCCGCGATGGTCTACGGCGCGCTGGCCGACAACGAGGTGCCGCTGGCCGAGGACTCCGAGCTGCGGGCGACCGAGGAGGCCTCGCTGGTCGGGGACCTGCTGGAGATCGAGCGCCTGGCCCGCAGGGCGCCGCGCGCCCACCCGGGGCTGCAGGTGACGGTGCTGCGTCCGGCGGTGGTGGTCGGCCCCGGCGTGGACACCGTGCTGACCCGGCACTTCGAGGCGCCGAGGCTGCTGGTGGTGGCCGGTTCCCGCCCGTGCTGGCAGTTCTGCCACGTGGACGACCTGGCGGCGGCGCTGGAGTACGCGGCGCTGGGCCTGGTGGAGGGCGAGGTGACGGTCGGCTGTGACGGCTGGCTGGAGCAGGAGGACGTGGAGCGGCTGTCGGGGATCCGGCGGATGGAGTTGCCGGCCTCGCTGGCGCTGGGCACCGCGGCCCGGCTGCACCGGCTGGGCCTGACCCCGGCCCCGGCGGGGGACCTGGCCTACACGATGTACCCGTGGGTGGTGTCCGGCAGCCGGCTGCACGAGGCGGGCTGGCGTCCGGAGCACAGCAACGAGCAGGTGCTGGCCGAGCTGCTGGGCCAGGTCGCCGGGAAGCACGCGGTGGCCGGGCGCCGGCTGGGCGGCAAGGAGGCCGCGACCAGCCTGGGGGCGGCCGGGGCTACGGTGGCGCTGGTCGGTACGGCCGCGCTGGTGCGCCGGGCCCGAAAGCGGCGCCGCTTCTGAGACCGGCGGCCCCGAGGGACGGGCAGGTTTTCTCACGATGCGGAATCCCGCCATCGTGATGCGGAACCTGCTTGCCTCAAACCACCCGGGATGGGGAATCATGGGGGCATGTCCGAGAACCACGACCCCATCCGCCTGCTCGCCATCCGCGACACCCCGCTCTCGCTGGACGAGGTGTACGAGGCGGTCGGCGACGACGCGGCCGGCGGGACGACCGTCTTCGTCGGGACGGTCCGCGACCACGACGGCGGCAAGTCGGTCACCGCGCTGGAATACAGCTGCCACCCCACCGCCGAGCAGGAGATGCGCCGGATCGCCGAGAAGGTCGTCGCCGACTTCCCGGTGCGGGCGCTGGCCGCGGTGCACCGGGTCGGCCGGCTGGAGATCACCGACAAGGCGGTGATCGTCGCCGTGTCCTGCGCCCACCGGGGCGAGGCCTTCGCGGCCGCCCGGCGGCTGATCGACGACCTCAAGCACGAGGTGCCGATCTGGAAGCACCAGGTCTTCACCGACGGCGAGGAGGAGTGGGTCGGCGCCGGCAGTTGCTGACCCGGGTGCCCCTGTGGATCGGACCGGATCGGACCGGGGCGGACCCGAAAAGGGCGATTGGCTGCGGAGAGTGGCCACCTGCGCACGGAATGCGACGAACATGCCGGGCGGGCCGGGCTCTCACTCGAACGGGTCTGGGTCAGTGGGCCGAATACTCCCTGGCAGTGAGCCGATCGGCCGTCCCGTAACCCGGACGGCGCCGGCCGCGTTGTCCGCCGGAGTGGTTAATCTGCTCATAGACACGACGAGCTGGGAGTACTGATATGGGTGCGCTCGCCTGGTTGATCATTCCGGTCATCGCCGTCCTGCTCGCCGCCCTGTGGGCGGGCTGGGCCCAGCGTGCCCCGAGAGCCACGGGGGACCCGGCCTCGCTCGCCGAGCACCGGCGCTTCATGGCCGCGATGGAACGCACCACCGCCGGAAGCGCCGCCTCCGAGGACGGTTCCGGCCGCTAGCCCGGGGGGCGCCCGCTCATCCGCGTCCCGTACTGTCGAGGCATGCCACGCCGCTCCGCGACGATGCTCGCTGCCACCCTGCTGCTCATAGCGCTGCTCTGCGTCTCGGTGCTGATGAAGGTGCCGTACACGGAGATGAGTCCGGGGCCGACGTACAACACGCTCGGCAACCAGGGGGGCAAGTCGGTGATCACCATCACCGGGCGCGACTCGTACCCGACCACCGGGCACCTCAACATGACCACCGTCCAGGTCACCGGGGCCAAGTACGAGCCCAGCCTGGTCAACGCGGTGGTCGGGTGGCTGCGCGACGACGTGATGGTCGTGCCGCACGACAACGTCTACCCGAAGGGGCAGACGGACGCCGACGCCAAGAAGCAGAACGCCGAGGAGTTCGCCTCCTCCGAGGACAGTGCCCGCACCGCCGCGCTCAACCAGATGGGCATCCCGGTCGGCACCGAGCTGATCATCAAATCGGTCACGGCGGGGGCTCCGGCGGAGGGCCGGCTGCACGCGGGCGACCAGATCGTGGCCGTCGACGGCACGCCGGTCAGCACGGCCGAGCAGGTGGTGGCCGCGGTCACCAGGCACAAGCCGGGTGAGTCGGTGGTCTTCACCGTGGTCCCGCGGGTCAAGGACGCGACCGGCAACGGCGGCGCCAACCCGGGGGACCGGACCGACGTCACCGTCCCCACCGTGCGGGCCAAGGACCTCGACCCGAAGGCCCCGGCCGAGCGGGCGGAACTCGCGGTGGTCGGCATCGGCACCACGATCCGGCACACCTACCCGTTCCAGATCGACATCGGCCTCCAGGACGTCGGCGGGCCGAGCGCCGGACTGATGTTCTCGCTCGGCATCATCGACAAGCTCACCCCCGGCGGCGACCTCACCGGCGGCCGGTTCGTGGCGGGTACCGGCACCATCGACGACGACGGCAAGGTCGGCCCGATCGGCGGGATATCGATGAAGCTGATCGCCGCCCGGGACGCCGGCGCCGAGTACTTCTTCACCCCGTCCTCGAACTGCGCCGAGGCGACCAAGAACGTCCCGTCCGGGCTGAACCTGATCAAGACGGACACGCTGGACGGCGCGCTGAAGTCGCTGGAGCAGATCCGCTCCGGGCAGACCTCCGCGCTGCCGTCCTGCGCCGTGAAGTAGTGCCGTGAAGTAATCCCGTGACGTAGTGCGGAGAACGTGAAGGGGTGCCGCCGGGGCAGCCGGGGGCTACGAGAAGGTCGCCAGCAGCGCCGCGGTCAGGCCGGGCACCAGGTCCGGGCCGGTCAGCACCTCGCGGGCGACGTCCTTGGAGCGCAGCCGCAGCGCGATCTCCTTCTTGCCGTTGCGCAGCACGGCGGCGGTGATCCGCACCTCCTCGCGCTTGGGGTGGTTGGCCACCCACTCGGCGAGCTGGGCGTCGCTGGCGTTGCGCGGGCGGGTCTGCTCGGAGCCCGGAGGCAGCATCAGGCGCTCGACGACCAGGGCGCAGCCGACCACTGCGTCGGGCCAGGCGATGGTGCCGAGGAACTTGTCCAGCTCCATGCCGGCCGGCAGCTCGTCCTGCTCGACCGGGGTGAGGCCGGCCGTGTCGTCGTCGCCGAGGCCGAGCTGGGCGGCGATCTTCGGGTCGGCCTTGCGCAGGGCGGTGCTGTCCACCAGGGCGAACAGCCGGGCCGGGAGGTCCCAGCCGAGCGTGGCGGCGTACTCGTCGATCTCCAGCGCGGCCCGGGTGAGCGGGGTGGCGGCGGGGAGCTTGGAGACGTCGTCGGGGGAGCCGGGGGTGTTGAGTGCATTGGACGCGTCGGACATGCCTCAATCCTCACACGCCGGGCGGGGGCCCGGGCGCCGGGCGCCGCCGGTGGGCCGGGGAACGGCCGGGACGGGGAACGGCGTCGTAACCGTCTGCTAACGGTGGGAACTCGGCCAAAGCCTGGTTAAGTTTCCCTGAAGACCGACTGACTCCAGACGACACAGCTGAGGTGCCACCGTGGTATTCCAGATGCCGGAACGCTCAGGGCCGGGTTTCCGGCGCAGGGTAGGGCCGCCCTCCCGGCGGGCGCGGGTGGCCCTGCTGACCCTGGGCGTGCTCGCGGTGCTGTTCCTGCTGTTCGTCATGTTCGCCGGGTTCTGGACGGACTGGCTGTGGTTCAGATCCGTCCGTTACTCCTCGGTGTTCACCACGCAGCTGTGGACGAAGATCGGCCTGTTCGCGGTGTTCGGCCTGCTGATGGCGGTGATCGTCGGCTTCAACGTCTGGCTGGCGCACCGGCTGCGGCCGCCGCTGTCGGCGATGTCGGTCGAGCAGCAGAGCCTGGACCGCTACCGGTCGGGCCTGGCGCCGTTCAAGCGCTGGGCGCTGATCGGGGTCTCGCTGGTGATCGGCCTGGTGGCGGGCGCCGCGGCGTCCGGCCAGTGGCGGACCTGGCTGATGTGGACGAACGCGACGCCCTTCGGCGAGAAGGACGCCCAGTTCGGCATGGACGTCTCGTTCTACGCCTTCGACCTCCCGTTCTACGAGTTCGTGCTGGGCTTCGCGTTCAGCGCGGTGATCGTCTCGCTGCTGACCTCGGCGCTGGTGCACTACCTGTACGGGGGGCTGCGGCTGCAGGGCCCGGGCCGTCGGGCGAGCGCGGGCGCGCAGGGGCACCTGGCGGTGCTGCTGGGCGTGTTCGTGCTGCTGAAGGCGGTGGCGTACTGGCTGGACCGGTACGCGCTGGCGGTGAAGACCGGCTCCTACAAGGGGGTCTCCGGCTGGACCGGCCTGCGCTACGTGGACGCCAACGCGTTCCTGCCGGCCAAGACGATCCTGTTCTTCGTGGCGATCATCTGCGCGCTGCTGTTCTTCCTGACGCCGGTGCGCCGCACCTGGGCGCCGGCCCTGATCGGGCTGGGGCTGATGGTGCTGTCGGCGGTGCTGATCGGCGGGCTGTACCCGGCGATCGTGCAGCAGTTCCAGGTCAAGCCGAACGAGCAGGCCAAGGAAACGCCGTACATCCAGAAGAACATCGACGCGACGCGGCAGGCGTACGGGATCGCGGACGCGCAGACCACCCAGTACAGCCCGCAGGGGTCGACGACGGCCGAGGCGCTCAAGCCGGACGCGCAGACCATCTCCGACATCCGGCTGCTGGACCCGAACGTCGTCTCGCCGACCTTCCAATCGATCGAGCAGCAGCGCAACTACTACGCCTTCCCGAACACCCTGGACGTGGACCGCTACGGCTCCGGCACGGACAAGCAGGACACCGTGATCGGCCTGCGCGAGCTGGACCTCAACGGCGTGCAGCGCAACTGGATCAACGACCACTTCAAGTACACCCACGGCTACGGCGCGGTCGTCGCCAAGGGCAACCAGGTCAGCGACAAGGGCGAGCCGGTGTTCACCGAGTCCGGCCTGCCGGCCACCGGCGCGCTGGGCGACTACCAGCAGCGGATCTACTACGGCGAGAAGACGACGTCGTACTCGATCGTCGGCGGCTCGAACAAGGAGATCGACTACACCACCAAGACCGGCGAGAACAAGGAGTACACCTACACCGGCAACAGCGGTGTCTCGCTGGACAACCCGATCACCCGGGCCGCGTACGCGGTGCGCTTCGCCGAGCCGCAGATCCTGTACGCGGGGGCGATCACCGACGGCGCGAAGGTGATCTACAACCGGACGCCGAAGGAGCGGGTGGAGAAGGTCGCCCCGTGGCTGTCGATCGACGCCGACGCGTACCCGGTGGTGCAGGACGGCCGGGTGGTCTGGGTGCTGGACGGCTACACCACCTCGGACGGCTACCCGTTCTCGTCGAAGACGACGCTGGGCACCGCGACCAAGGACTCGCTGACCAACCAGCGCGGTGAGCTGCTGACCGTCGCCAACCAGGTCAACTACATCCGCAACTCGGTCAAGGCCACGGTGGACGCCTACACCGGCGAGGTGAAGCTCTACCAGTGGGACGACCAGGACCCGGTGCTGAAGACCTGGATGAAGGCGTTCCCCGGCACCGTCGAGCCGAAGGCGGACATCCCGGGCACGCTGCTGCCGCACCTGCGCTACCCGCAGGACATGTTCAAGGTGCAGCGCGACCTGCTCGGCCAGTACCACGTGACCGACGCCAACTCCTTCTTCAACGGCAGCGACATCTGGCAGATCCCGGTCGACCCGACCAGCGACACCAAGCAGGTCCAGCCGCCGTACTACGTGACGGTGCGGATGCCGGACCCGCAGGTCACCTCGGCGAGCTTCTCGCTGACCACGACCTTCGTGCCCAACGGCCGCCCGAACCTGGCCGCGTTCATGGCCGTCAACGCCGATCCGGGGCCGGACTACGGGAAGATCCGCATCCTGAAGATCTCGGGGGACAACAGCGCCCCCGGCCCGGGCCTGGTGCAGTCGACGTTCAACTCCCGGCAGGAGGTGGCCTCGCAGATCTTCGCGCTGAAGAGCGGCGGTGACACCGAGCTGGAGTACGGCAACCTGCTGACCCTGCCGGTCGGCGGCGGGCTGCTCAACGTCGAGCCGGTGTACGTGCGCGGACGCGGCGCCAAGTACCCGACGCTGCAGAAGGTGCTGGCGGTGTACGGGAACGACAACGTGGCGTTCGAGAACACCCTGGAGGACGCGCTGAAGAAGGTGTTCGCCGGGGCGGCCCCGGGGACCACGCCGACCGCGCCGTCCACGCCGAACAACCCGGGGACGCCCACCAATCCGGGGACGCCCACCAATCCGGGGACGGCGACCGGTCCGGGGACGGCGACGCCGGGCGGGACGATCTCGCCGGAGCTGCAGAAGGCGCTCGGGGACGCGGAGAAGGCGTACAACGACAGCCAGACCGCGTTCAAGAACGGCGACTGGGTGGCCTACGGCAACGCCCAGAAGGCGCTGGGCGATGCGCTGAAGGCGGCCGAGGCGGCCCGCGGCGGGAGCCCGGTGCAGGCCCCGACGCCGGGTGCGACCCCGGGCGCGACGCCGACCGGATCGCCGTCCGGGCAGCCGTAGCCGTAGCCGTAGCCGCAGCCGTAGCCCGCTGAGCTGCGGCAACCGATTCCTGTTCCACCCCGCACCCGTGCTATGGTTCAACTACCGACGCGGGGTGGAGCAGCTCGGTAGCTCGCTGGGCTCATAACCCAGAGGTCGCAGGTTCAAATCCTGTCCCCGCTACTCAGTGGCCAGAGGCCCGGAGGATTCTTCCTCCGGGCCTCTGGCGTTTTTCCCCCGAAGCGGTGGGAACCGCTCCGGTACCATCAACCGTCGCCAACGACGACGGCACGGGGTTTGTGGGGCCCGAGTGTCGGGAAATCGACAAAGCGCCGAAGCAATTTCGTCGGCTTCGGGTCGGCCCCGCCCGAATTCGGCCGGGGCAGGTGTACGCGGGTTGCGGGTGGTGCGACGATGGGACACATGGGGGACGGTGCGCGGCTGCTGACCGGCCGTCGGTTCCGGTACCTCCCCTGGGGGTCCCCCCGGCCGCGGGCCGGGGCACGATGCCGCGACACTCTGGGGGAGCGGGAGTCGGCATGAGGCTGATCGGCAAGAACGGGTCAGGCACCAAGTCCGCGGCGGCCACCGAGGCGGACACCGACGCCTGGGCGGAGAGCCCCGAGAGCCGCCCCGGAGCCCTGCCCGCCCAGCGCACCAGCGGCCTGTCCGAGCGCCCCCCGGTCGCCGGCTACGGCCCCGACAGCCTGGTCCGCGTGCCCACCCGTCAGTTCGCCGACGCCGTCCGCCCGTACGGGCCCGACGGCGCCGCCGCCGACGGCCCGAACGCCGCCGCACTCGACCCGGCCGGCCTGGACACCACCAGCTTCGAGACCGCGCTGGCCGCCCGCGAGAGCGCCGCGCTGGAGGCCCGCCACCGGCAGGCCGCCGACGACGGCGACCCGGACGCCGCCAGCCGGCTCGGCACCCTGCTGCTGCGCCGCGGCGACCTGGAGGACGCCGAGCCCTACCTGCGCGCCGCCGCGGCCGCCGGGACGCGCGCCGCCGCCAACAACCTCGGCGTGCTGCTGCACCAGCAGGGCCACCGCGCCGAGGCCGCCCAGTGGTGGCGCCAGGCCGCGGTGGCCGGCAGCGCCCCCGCCGCGCACGCGCTCGGGCTCCAACTGCGCGACCAGGGCGAGGAGGAGGCCGCCGAGTACTGGCTGCACTTCGCCGCCGACCACGGCCACCCGCTCGGCGCCTACGCGCTGGGCGACCTGATGGAGCACCGGCGCGACGTGCGCGCCGAGCGCTGGTTCAAGGTCTCCGCCGACGCCGGGCACCGGGAGGCCGCCTACCGGCTGGCCCGGATGCGCGAGGCCGCCGGGGACAAGGAGATCGCCGAGGCCTGGTACCGCACCGCCGGCGCCCGCGGCCACGCCCGCGCCGCGCTGCGCCTGGGCGTGCTGCTGGAGGAGCGTGCCGCCACCGACCAGCCGCTGCTGGAGGAGGCCGCCCGCTGGTACCGGCAGTCCGCACAGAACGGCGAGCCGCGGGCCGCCTGCGCGCTGGGCTTCCTGCTGCGCGACTCCGGGGACCTGGCCGCCGCCGCCGAGTGGTGGCGGGAGGCCGCCGAGGCCGGCGACGGCAACGCCGCCAACGCGCTGGGCGCCCTGCACGCCGGCCGCGGCGAGTCCAAGGAGGCCGAGCACTGGTACCGCACCGCCCTGGACGCGGGCGACCAGAACGGCGCCTTCAACCTCGGCCTGCTCTGCGTCGCCACCGGCCGCGACCAGCAGGCCGAGCAGTGGTACCGCCGGGCCGCGTACGCCGGGCACAGGGAGGCCTGCAACGCGCTGGCCGTGGTGCTGTTGCAGCGCGGCGAAGAGACCGGCGCCGAGCCGTGGTTCTCCAAGGCGGCCGAGGCCGGCAGCGTGGACGGCGCGTTCAACCTGGGCGTGCTGCACGCCGGGCGCGGCGAGCAGCGGCAGGCCCAGGAGTGGTACGCGCGGGCCGCCGCCGAGGGCCACGGCGAGGCCGCGCTGCAACTGGCCGTCGCCCAGGAGCAGCGGGGCAACCTGGCCGGCGCGCTGGAGCGCTACCGGCAGGCGGCGTCCGGCGGGTCGGCGGAGGGCGCGTTCCGGCTGGCCTCGGTGCTGGACCGGCGCGGTGACGCGGACACCGAAGCCGAGCACTGGTACGCGCTGGCGGCCGATGCCGGGCACCGGCGGGCGCAGGTGCGGATGGGGGTGCGGGCGGCCGAGCGCGGCGCGCTGGAGATCGCCGAGAGCTGGTACCGGCGGGCGGCCGAGGCCGGCAGCCGCAGTGCCGCCTTCAACCTGGGGCTGCTGCTGGCCCGGCAGGACCGCGAGGCGCAGGCGATGCTCTGGTACACCCGGGCGGCCGACGCCGGGCACGGGCGGGCGGCGCTGCGCCTGGCACTGCTGGCGCTGCGCCGGGGGGAGCCGGTGCAGGCGGAGAACTGGTGCCGCCGGGCGGCCGACTACGGGCCGGCCGAGGTGGCGGAGCGGGCCGGGCGCCTGCTGGGCGCGCTGCACGCGGAGCTGAGCGCGTAGGGCGTGTCCGGAGGTCCCCCGGGGCGGCGGTTTCTGGGGGCCGTGTTACGGCGTGCCCGTGCAGTCCGGGCAGAGGCCGCGGTAGGTGACCTCGGCGGTGGTGACGGTGAAGCCGAAGCGTTCGCCGGCCGGGAGGGCGGCGAGCGGGTCGCCGTGCGGGTGGACGTCGCGGATGGCGCCGCAGCCGGAGCAGACCAGGTGCTGGTGGGCGCGGTGGGCGTTGGGGTCGTAGCGCTTGGCGCGTCCGTTGGTGGCGACCTCCAGGACCTCGCCGAGGCCGACCAGTTCGCCGAGGGTGTTGTAGACGGTCGCGCGGCTGATCTCGGGCAGGCGGGCGACGGCGCGGGCGTGCACCTCGTCCGCGGTGAGGTGCACGTGGTCGCCGTCGAGGACCTCGGCCACGACCCGGCGCTGTGAGGTCAGCCGCCAGCCGCGTCCGCGAAGTCGTTCCAGCAGGTCGCTCATGGGAACAGGATAAGTCACGCTCTGAGATTGGTTCCAGTGTTGACTTGGACAAAGTCCAAGTTAGGATCGAGTCGTCACGACCGGATAACGCGGAGGCCCTCTTATGACGACCCAGGACGAGCTGCGCCCCACCCTCACCACGGAGGCGGGTGCCCCCGT
Organism: Kitasatospora sp. NPDC088264; assembly: GCF_040685715.1. Classification (NCBI taxonomy): domain Bacteria; kingdom Bacillati; phylum Actinomycetota; class Actinomycetes; order Kitasatosporales; family Streptomycetaceae; genus Kitasatospora; species Kitasatospora sp. NPDC088264. Next base: position 49,053 of record NZ_JBFBIR010000051.1, on the reverse strand, counting down.
CGCCGACAACCAGAACACCGAGACCGCGGGCCCCGGCGGCCCGGCGCTCATCCAGGACCAGCAGCTCTTCGAGAAGCTCGCGCACTTCAACCGCGAGCGGATCCCGGAGCGCGTGGTGCACGCCCGCGGCGCGGCGGCCTACGGCACCTTCACGGTGACCGCCGACCTGACGCCCTACACCCGGGCCTCGTTCCTGTCCGAGGTCGGCAAGCAGACCGAGGTCTTCCTGCGGTTCTCCACCGTGGCCGGCAACCTCGGCTCGGCCGACGCGGTGCGCGACCCGCGCGGCTTCGCGCTGAAGTTCTACACCGAGGAGGGCAACTACGACCTCGTCGGCAACAACACCCCGGTGTTCTTCATCAAGGACGCCGTGAAGTTCCCCGACTTCATCCACACCCAGAAGCGCGACCCGTACACCGGCTCCCAGGAGGCGGACAACGTCTGGGACTTCTGGGGCCTGTCGCCCGAGGCCACCCACCAGGTGACCTGGCTGTTCGGCGACCGCGGCATCCCGGCCAGCTACCGCCACCTCAACGGCTACGGCTCGCACACCTTCCAGTGGCAGAACGAGGCCGGCGAGCACTTCTGGGTCAAGTACCACTTCAAGACCGACCAGGGCATCAGGAACCTCACCCAGGACGAGGCCAACCGGCTGGCCGGCGAGGACCCGGACAGCCACCAGCGCGACCTGCGCGAGTCGATCGAGCGCGGCGAGTTCCCCAGCTGGACCGTGCAGGTCCAGATCATGCCGGCGGCCGACGCGGCGAACTACCGCTTCAACCCCTTCGACCTCACCAAGGTCTGGCCGCACGCCGACTACCCGCCGGTCGAGATCGGCCGGCTGGAGCTCAACCGCAACCCCGACAACGTCTTCGCCGAGGTCGAGCAGTCGATCTTCTCCCCGTCGCACTTCGTGCCCGGCATCGGCCCGTCCCCCGACAAGATGCTGCAGGGCCGCCTGTTCGCGTACGCGGACGCCCACCGCTACCGCGTCGGCATCAACGCCGACCACCTGCCGGTGAACCGCCCGCACGCCACCGAGGCGCGCACCAACAGCCGCGACGGCCACCTGTACGACGGCCGCCACGGCCGACAGAAGAACTACGAGCCGAACAGCTTCGGCGGCCCGGTGCAGACCGGCCGCCCGCTGTGGGCCGCCACCGCGGTCACCGGCGCCACCGGCAACCACGAGGCGCCCTCGCACGCCGAGGACGACGACTTCGTGCAGGCCGGCAACCTGTACCGGCTGTTCTCGGAGGACGAGAAGCAGCGGCTGATCGCCAACCTGGCCGGCTTCATCGCCAAGGTCTCCGCCGACCGCGAGGACATCGTCGAGCGGGCGGTCGACAACTTCCGCAAGGCCGACGCCGACTACGGGCAGCGGCTGGAGGCGGCCGTTCGGGAGCTGCGCAAGCAGTAGCCGGGACGCGCCCCGATGAGCGGCGGGCCCGGTCGACCGGAGGACCGGTCGACCGGGCCCGCACCATGTTCGGCCGGGGAGGACCTAGACGCTCAGGCGGCGCAGGGTCTCCTCGTGGAGGATGCCGTTGCTGGCGACGGCGTCGGCGCCGCCGGGGCCGGACACGCCGTCCAGACCGGTGAAGCGGCCGCCGGCCTCCTCGACGATGACGCAGTTGGCGGCCATGTCCCAGAGCGACAGCTCGGGCTCGGCGGCGATGTCGACCGCGCCCTCGGCCACCATCATGTAGGACCAGAAGTCGCCGTAGGCGCGGGTGCGCCAGCAGGCGCGGGTGAGGTCCAGGAAGGGGTCGAGGCGGCCGCGCTCCTCCCAGCCGGAGAGCGAGGAGTAGGAGAAGGAGGCGTCCTCGATCCGGGAGACGCCGGAGACGTGGATCCGGGAGGCCTTGGTGAGGCTGCGGCCGGCGTAGGCGCCGAGGTCCTTGGCCGCCCACCAGCGGCGCTGCAGCGCGGGGGCGGAGACGATGCCGACCACCGGGCGCTCGACACCGTCCGGGCCGTCCTCCAGCAGCGCGATCAGGGTGGCCCAGACCGGGACGCCGCGGATGTAGTTCTTGGTGCCGTCGATCGGGTCGATCACCCAGCGGCGCGGGCCGGAGCCCTGGAGGCCGAACTCCTCGCCGAGCACCGCGTCGCGCGGGCGGGCGCGCTGCAGCACGCTGCGGACGAGTTCCTCGGCGGCCTTGTCGGCGTCGCTCACGGGGGTGAGGTCGGGCTTGGTCTCGACCTTCAGGTCGAGGGCGCGGAAGCGCTCCAGGGTGACCGAGTCGGCCGAGTCGGCGAGGACGTGGGCGAGTCGGAGATCGTCGTGGTAATCGGCCATGTCCGAAACCCTAGCGATCCCGCCCGGATCGGGACAGCCGGGCTCGCGGACCGGGACGGGCCCGCCGGAGGCGATTGGGCTCGCGGACCGGGACGGGCCTGCTCAGTGCGCCGAGCCGCTGAGCTGGAGGCCGATCACGCCGGCGATCACCAGGGAGATGGACACCAGCTTCAGCACCGAGGTGGTCTCGTCCAGGAAGACCATGCCGTAGATGGCGGTGCCGGCCGCGCCGATGCCGGTCCACACCGCGTAGGCGGGGCCGACCGGCAGGCTCTTCAGGGACAGTGTGAGCAGGCCGAAGCTGCCCAGGGCGAACACGCAGAAGCTGATGGTGGGCCAGAGCTTGGTGAAGCCCTCGCTGAGCTTGAGGTTGATCGCGAAGCCGGTCTCCAGCAGGCCGGCCAGGACCACCAAGGCCCATGCCATCGCGTGCCCTCCCTGTCGATCGACGGGTCGGACCGCGCTGTGGCCCGACCTTCCTATGATCGCCAGGCCGGCGCGGTCCGACACCTCGAACGGTCGGGAAACCCATGGGACGGTAAAACCGCCGCCCGGGTCAGTCGCCCTCGCGGGCCTCCTTGCTGGCCAGCAGGCGGCGCAGCGAGTAGAGCCGGGCGCCCTCGGCGTGGCCGCCGGCGACCCAGGCGTCCAGCGCGCAGTCCGGCTCGTCGTGGCTGCAGGCGCGCGGGCAGTCGACGGTGCCGGGCTCCAGGTCGGGGAAGGCGTGGATGACCCGGGACGGGTCGATGTGCGAGAGGCCGAAGGAGCGGAAGCCCGGGGTGTCGATCACCCAGCCCGGGTCCAGCGCCTTCTTGGAGCCCGGCTTGGCGCCCGGCGGCGGGGGCAGCCGCAGCGCCAGGGCGGACACGGTGGTGTGCCGGCCGCGCCCGGTGACCGCGTTGACCCGGCCGGTCTGCCGCTGGTGGTCCGGGACGAGGGCGTTGACCAGGGTGGTCTTGCCGACGCCGGAGTGGCCGATGAACACCGTGGAGAGGCCGCGCAGGTGCGCGCGGACGGCCTCGGCGCCGGCCGTCTCCAGTTCGTCCCGACGGGTGACCACGTAGTCGATGCCGAGCGGCGCGTACGACTCCAGCAGCGGCCCGGCCGGGGCGAGGTCGGCCTTGGTGAGCACCAGCAGCGGCTCCATGCCCGCGTCGTACGCGGCCACCAGGCAGCGGTCGATCAGCCGGGGCCGGGGCTCCGGGTCGGCCAGCGCCGTGACGATGGCCAGCTGCTGGGCGTTGGCGACGACGATCCGCTCGTACGGGTCGTCGTCGTCCGCGGTGCGCCGCAGCACCGAGCTGCGCTCCTCGACCCGGACGATCCGGGCGAGCGTGTCGGTGTCCCCGGAGAGGTCGCCGACGATGTTGACCACGTCGCCCACGACGACGCCCTTGCGGCCCAGCTCGCGGGCCTTCATGGCGACGATCTCGCGTTCCTGCTTGGTGCCCGGGTCGATCAGGCAGGTCAGCCGGCCGCGGTCGATGGTCAGCACCATCGCCTCGGCGGCGTCCTCGTGTTTGGGCCGGATCCGGGTCCGCGGCCGGGAGCCCCGGCGGGCGGGGCGGTTGCGGATGTCATCCTCGTCGGCGTCCTTGCCGTAGCGGCGCATGTGCTCAGTCTCCGCTCAGGCGTCCGCCACCGCTTCGCCGAGCAGTTCCGCCCACATCTTCGGGAAGTCCGGCAGGGTCTTGGCGGTGGTGGCCACGTTCTCCACCTCGACGCCGGGCACGGCCAGGCCGACCACGGCGGCGGCGGTGGCCAGGCGGTGGTCCTCGTAGGTGTGGAAGACGCCGCCGTGCAGCGGGCGCGGGCGGATCCGCAGGCCGTCCTCGGTCTCGGTGACGTCGCCGCCGAGGTCGTTGATCTCCTTGGCGAGCGCGGCGAGCCGGTCGGTCTCGTGCAGCCGCAGGTGGGCGATGCCGTACAGGTGGGACTCGGAGTCGGCCAGTGCGGCGACGGCGGCGATCACCGGGGTGAGCTCGCCGACGTCGTGCAGGTCCGCCTCGATGCCGTGGATCCGGCCGGTGCCGGTGAACTGCAGGCCCTCGTCGGTGAACTCGCAGGCGCCGCCCATCCGGGTGTAGATCTCGCGCAGTTGGTCGCCGGGCTGGCTGGTGTGCTTGGGCCAGTCGCGCACGGTGACCCGGCCGCCGGTGACCAGGGCGGCGGCGAAGAACGGCGCGGCGTTGGAGAGGTCCGGCTCGACCACCAGGTCGCGGCCGATCAGGGCGCCGGGGGTGACCCGCCAGACGTCCTTCTCGCCGCCGTCCTCGGGGGCGTCGACCTGGACGCCGGCCAGGCGCAGCATCTCGACGGTCATCCGGATGTGCGGCAGCGACGGCACCGGGCCGCCGACGTGCCGGACCTCGACGCCCTGGTTGTAGCGGGCGCCGGAGAGCAGCAGGGCGGAGACGAACTGGGACGAGGAGGAGGCGTCGAGCTCGACCGGGCCGCCGTCGAGCGCGCCGGTGCCGTGCACGGTCAGCGGGAAGGCGCCGCGGCCGCCGTCGTCGATCCGGGCGCCGAGCGCGCGCAGGGCGTTGATCACGCCGTGCTGGGGGCGCTCGTAGCTGCGCGGGTCGCCGTCGAAGTGCACCGGGCCGTCGGCGAGGACGGCGAGCGGGGGCAGGAAGCGCATCACGGTGCCGGCGTTGCCGACGTCGATCGAGGCGGGGCCGCGCAGCGCGGGGGTCGGGATGACCCGCCAGGCCTCGCCGCCACCGGTGCCGCCGGAGTCGTTGTTGACCTTCTCCTCGATGCCGACGCCGAGGGCGCGCAGGCCGTCGGCCATCAGCTGGGAGTCGCGGCTGCGCAGCGGCCGGCGCACCCAGCCGGGCTCGTCGGCGAGCGCCGCCAGCACCAGGGCTCGGTTGGTGACCGACTTGGAGCCGGGGATGGTGACGGTGGCGTCAACGGGGGTGGTCGCGACGGGGGCGGGCCACAGGGTCTCGGTCATGGGGCCAAGTTTAGGGGCCGTACCGGAACGGCCCCTGCGCCAACCGCATGGCGGGACGGGGGAGGCCCGGTGCAGGGGTTGTGGCAGCCGGCCCGTGCCGCGGGGGCGGCCCGGTGCGGGGCCCGGAGCAGCCGGCCCGTGCCGCGGGGGCGGCCCGGTGCGGGGCCCGGAGCAGCCGGCCCGTGCCGCGGGCGAGGTTCAGTACAGGGGCTGGAGCAGCCAGCTCGCGCTCAGGGCGAGGCAGGCGAGGGCGGTGAGCAGGAAGACGGTGATCCAGGCGAGGCCGGGGATGTGGGTGAGGCGGGCCAGTTGGTCGGCGTCGGAGTCGCGGGCCCAGCCGATGCGGCGCTGGTGCTGGAGTTCGAGGACCGGGCGGACGGCGCCGAACAGCAGGAACCAGCAGCCGAGGTAGGCGAAGCCGGCCTGGACCTCGGCGCTGCCGAACCAGGACACCAGGAAGAACGCGCCGCCGGCGACCAGCACGGTGAACAGGCCGAAGGCGTTGCGGATGCGCACCAGGAGGGCGAGCAGCAGGACGACGGCCAGCCAGAGCAGCAGGGTGATCCGGCCGGTGGAGAGCAGTGCGGCGCAGCCGAGGCCGAGCAGGGCGGGGGCGGTGTAGCCGGCGGCGGCGGTGAGGATCATGCCGGGGCCGGTGGGGCGGCCGTAGGAGAGGGTGAGGCCGGAGGTGTCGGAGTGCAGCCGGATGCCGGCGAGCCGGCGGCCGGTGACGAGGGCGATCAGGCCGTGGCCGCCTTCGTGGGCGATGGTCACGGCGTTGCGGGTGACGTGCCAGAGCGGGCGGGCGAGGACGGCGAGCAGGGCGGCGCCGGCGGTGGCCAGCACCAGCCAGCCGGGCGGCGCGGGCTGGGTGCCGGTGACCTGGTTCCACAGTTCGCCGAGGTTCTGGTCGGTGGGTTGTGCGCTCATCGTCTCGTCTCCGCCTCCGTCCGCTGCGTTGGGCCGTTCGGGGCAGCCTCCCATGCGGGGACGGGCGGGCGGGAGCGGACGGTTCTCCTGGCGGGATGAAGAAGTGGTGAGCGGGGCCGGCATGGCAAGCTGGCCCGCATGTGCGGTCGCTTCGCAGCCAGTGGCAAGCCCGAGGACATCGTCGAGCTGTTCGGCGTCGAGCAGTGGGATCCGGCGGAGACGCTGGCCCCCAACTGGAACGTCGCCCCGACCACCAGCGCCTTCGTGGTGCTGGAGCGGGTGCCGAAGGGCCGGGCGCGGCCGGTGCGCCAGCTGAGGGTGCTGCGCTGGGGTCTGGTGCCGCAGTGGTCGCGGTCGGCCGAGACGGCGGTGAAGATGATCAACGCCCGTTCGGACACGGTGCACGAGAAGCCCTCGTACCGGCAGGCGTTCGCCTCGCGTCGGTGCATCCTGCCGGTGGACGGCTACTACGAGTGGCAGACGGTGCCGGGCGAGCGCGGCAAGGCGCGCAAGAAGCCGTTCTTCGTCTCCCGGGCGGACGGCACCCCGCTGGCGCTGGCCGGGCTGTACGAGTTCTGGCGCGACCGGACGGTGCCGGCCGACCATCCGGCGGCCTGGCTGGTGACCTTCACCATCGTCACCACCGACGCCGAGGAGTCGCTGGCGCCGATCCACGAGCGGATGCCGCTGTTCCTCGACCCGGCCTCCTACGACGAGTGGCTGGACCCGGGGCTGGACGACCCGGACGAGCTGCGCCGGCTGCTGATACCGCCGCCGCCCGGTGCGCTGCTGGCCACCCCGGTCTCGCCGGCGGTCGGCAGCATCCGCAACAACGGGCCGGAGCTCAAGGAGCCGTGGGCCGAGGCGGAGTACGAGACCACCCTGTTCTGACGTCTGACGTCTGACGTCTTCTGACGTCCGATGTTTGAAGTTCGACGATCGAGTCCTGACAGCTGAGGGAGCCTGAGCCGGTTGGAGCGACCGACGATGACCACCGAACTCGTCCCCACCGAGGTGGGGGACGCCCGGATCAGCTACCACCGGGCCGGTGCGCCGAAGGCGCTGCTGGCGCTCGGTCACGGCGCGGGCGGCGGGATCGAGGCCCAGGACCTGGTGGCGCTGGCCGCGGCGCTGCCGGCGCGCGGGATCACCGTGGCGCTGGTGGAGCAGCCCTGGCGGGTGGCGGGCAAGCGGCTCGCCCCGGCGCCGCGCACGCTGGACCGCGGCTGGACCCCGGTCGCCGGGCGGCTGGCCGGTCAGGGGCTGCCGCTGGTGGTCGGCGGGCGCAGCGCCGGGGCGCGGGTGGCCTGCCGGACCGGGGCGGCGAGCGGGGCGGTGGGGGTGGTGGCGCTGGCGTTCCCGCTGCACCCGCCGGGCCGGCCGGAGAAGAGCCGGGCGCAGGAGCTGCTGGAGTCGGGGACGGCGACGCTGGTGGTGCAGGGTACGGCGGATCCGTTCGGCGGGCCGCAGGAGTTCCCGGAGCTGCCGCCCGGGCACGAGCTGGTGGCGGTGCCGTACGGCGGGCACGGTTTCGACGTGCCCAAGCGGGCGCCGGTGGGGCAGGACGAGGTGCTGGAGGCGATCTGCCGGGCGGTCGGGGACTGGGTGCTGCGGGTCGTCTGAGGCGGCGGGGGCGGCCGTGAGCGGGGGGTTTCCACTCGATCACCCGTACGAGCGATTTCGGGGCGGGCGCGGGAATGCGGGCGGGGCCGGGGTGGTTGGCACTCTCGTCAGCACGATTCCCGGTTGAGAGGCAGGGCAGATGGGTTCGATCGCGTGCCCCGAGCGGTCAGAGCAGCGCGAGGCCGCCGCGGCGTTCGGCCCCGCCTGGTCCGACTGGATTGTCGCGGGCGAGAAGCCCGTCAGCCCGATATCCTCCATTTCGGGGCGGCCTGCCGTGGGTCGTGCCCGCCATGCCGAGGAGGTGGGTCCGGTCGTCGGGACCGAGCACGAGGCCGAGCCGGGCCGGGGCCCGGAGGAGGGCCAGCCCGCGGGCGAGGCGCTCACCGGTGAGGAGCTGGCCGAGGCGATCGGTGAGGACACCTTCCGGGTGTCGGCACAGGAGAGCGAGGAGGCCCGGCGGGAGCGCTTCGAGCGCGACGCCCTGGGCTACCTGGATCCGATGTACTCGGCGGCGCTGCGCATGACGCGCAACCCCGCGGACGCGGAGGACCTGCTCCAGGAGGCGTTCGCCAAGGCGTACGCGTCCTTCCACCAGTTCCGCGAGGGCACGAACCTCAAGGCCTGGCTGTACCGCATCCTCACCAACACGTTCATCAACTCGTACCGCAAGAAGCAGCGCGAGCCCCAGCGCACGGCGGCGGAGGAGATCGAGGACTGGCAGCTGGCCCGCGCCGAGTCGCACATGTCGACCGGTCTGCGCTCGGCCGAGACCCAGGCGCTCGACCACCTCCCCGACAGCGATGTGAAGGACGCGCTCCAGGCCATTCCGGAGGAATTCCGGATCGCCGTGTACCTCGCGGACGTAGAAGGCTTTGCGTACAAGGAGATCGCGGACATCATGGGTACTCCCATCGGTACGGTGATGTCCCGGCTGCACCGCGGCCGCCGTCAGCTGCGCGGCATGCTGGAGGATTACGCCCGTGAGCGCGGGCTCGTCCCGGCCGGCAGCGGGGCAGGGCAGGAAGCGAAGGGCTCGGGCTCATGAGCTGCGGCGATCCGCACGACACGGAGTGTGGCGAGGTCCTCGACCACCTCTACGAATTCCTCGACAACGAGATGGCCGAGGGCGACTGCGCCAAGCTGCGGGTGCACTTCGAGGAGTGCTCGCCCTGCCTGAAGCAGTACGGGCTGGAGCAGGCGATCAAGGCGCTGATCAAGCGCTCCTGCGGCTGCGACGACACCCCGGCTGACCTGCGCAGCAAGGTGCTGGCCAGGATCGACTCGATCCGGGCGGGGCAGCGTTCGGGCGAGCAGGTGGTGGTCGCCGTCGACACCACGGTCGAGTTGCACGTCGAGGCGGACCGGCCGGCGCCGGGCGCCGGCGAGGCCCCGGAGGAGTCGACGGTCCGGCCCGGTGCCACCGTCGAGGCGGGCGCCCCGGCGGAGTAGCCGCCCGGCCGTTCAACGGCCGGGCGGAGCAAGCGGACGGGCCTGCCGGCGAGGGCGGGCCGAGCGGTCCGGACACGGAGTCAGACGGCCCCGGGAGCGTGCGCTCCCGGGGCCGCTCCCTTTGTGCTTGCATGCGCCCCTCACTCGTTCGAGTGAGTTGGCGGTGCGCCAGCAGCGTCGTCGCGCCATCATGCGTCCTTACGCCCGGGTGGCGGCCTATCCTCCTGACGGACGCTCACCGCCGGTCCGCCCGGCGAGCTGAGGCAACGCGGGCCCGGACGTCGGGGAGGTCGAGATCGCTATCGACGGCGAAGACGCGGCCCTGCCGGAGGGGGCGATGCGCTACCTGGTGGCCGTCCCGGTGGCGGCGCTGTGCTGCCTGCTGCCGCTGCTGCCGACCGGCGTGCCGCCCGGGGTCCCGCGCTGGCTCGGCGCCCCGGTGGACTGGCCCAAGGTCGGGCTGCTGGCCTTCCTGCACGGCTGCTGGGAGTCACTGGCCCAGGGCCTGCCGACACCCTGCCTGCGACTGGTCCGCCGACTGCTGCGCCGCCCGCCGCCGCCCGAGCGGGCGCTCTCCCGCCCCGGGGTCAACGCCTTCTTCCCGGTGCTGTTCGCCGGCGTGCTGATGCTGCCGCCGGCCGCCGCGGCGCTGGTCGCGGTGCCCACCGCGGTGCTCGGCGGCCCGGCCGGGCACGGCTGCCGGACCCGCCAGCTGTGGAACGGCTCCCAGCTCGCGCTGTGCGCCTTCGCCTCCGCGGCCGCCTTCCACCTGCTGCACGGGCCGCAACTGCTGCTCGGCTCCCGCTTCCCGGCCGCGCTGCTGCCCGGCTTCGCCGCCGTCGTCACGTTCTGCCTGGTCAACGGGGTGCTGGTGGGCGCGATGCTGATGCTCGCGGAGGACCGCCGGCCCGTCGTGCTGCTGCGCGGGGCGGTCGCGGTGTGCGGGCTGCCGGTGCTGGTGCACGCGGCCGGCGGCCTGATGGTGGCCGTGCTCTGGCAGGGCCCGTACGGGGCGTTCGCGGCGCTGCTGGCGCTGCTGCCGCTGTCGATCTCGGCCTGGGTGTTCGCCCAGGGGCAGCGCGAGCGGGACGCCCACCAGGCCACCGTGCAGTCGCTGGTGCAGGCCGTGGAGATCAAGGACTCGTACACCCGCGGGCACAGCGAACGGGTCGGCCGGGCCTCGGTGCTGATCGCCGGTCAGCTCGGCATGGAGGCCGAGCGGCTGCGCACCCTGCGCTTCGCGGGGATCCTGCACGACGTCGGCAAGCTGGGCGTGGCCACCGAGTTGCTGCGCAGAAACGGTCCCCTCAGCGAGGCGGAGCGGCGGGCCGTCGAGGTCCACCCCGTGTACGGGTACGAGCTGGTGCGCGGGATCGCCTTCCTCGGCGAGGCGCACGCCGGGATCCTGCACCACCACGAGCGGATGGACGGCCGGGGTTACCCGAGCGGGCTGGTCGGCGAGCAGATCCCCGAGTTCGCCCGGATCATCTCGGTCGCCGACGCCTTCGACTCGATGACCTCCACCCGCTCCTACCGGCGCGGCCGCCCGGTCGCCGAGGCCGTGGCGGAGCTGGAGCGCTGCTCGGGCAGCCAGTTCGACCCGGTGATGGTCCGGGCGCTGATCGACGCGCTGGCCGGGCACGACTGGCAGCCGGTGCTGCCGCCGCCCGGGGACGGCATCCGGGCCGTCCCCGACATTCCGCTCGGAGTGCCCGAGCCGGCCCGGGCGGCGCCGGGCCGGGTGCCCGCGCAGGGCGGGAGCGTCCCCACGGCCGGGCAGCCGTGACCGCGGCCGGCCGGGAGGCCCGCGTGGTGCACGCGGCGGCGGCCGCGCTGCTGGTGTTCGCGGTGGGCGCGGTCGCGCTGCGCGGGGTGGCCGGGGCGCGGGTCGCGCTGGCGTTCACGGCGCTGATCGCGCTCGGCGAGTGCGTCCGGATCACTCTTCCGGGCGACCGCGAGCAGGCGCCGATCGGCGCGGCCGGCGCGCTGGCGTACGCCCTGCTCGGGCCGCTGCGCGGGGTGCCCACCGCGCCCGGGATGCTCCAGGTCGTCGCGGTGACCGGCGTCGGCCTGCTGCTGTCCTGGCTGCCCGGCCTCGCGTTGCCCCGGCTCAGGGCGTGCCGCCCGGGCCGGGGCCGACCGGGCCTGATCCAGCGGGCCCGCCCCGGCCGCCCGCACCGGCGCCCGCCCTGGGCCGACCCGGCCCGGCGGGACAGCGCCGCCCGTCGGCTGCTCGGGGTCGGCTTCGCCGCCGCCGTCTTCCAGCCGCTCTACAACGGCGGACTGGTCGACCGCTTCTCGCCCGAGGGCCCGGCGTACGGGGCGTTCCTGACCGCCGTCGCCGCGCTGGCCGCGCTCTGCGACGCGACCCTGGCGGCGCTGCTGCGCCGGTCGGCGGCGGGTCTGGAGGGCGGGCTGCGGTTCCCGGCGGCGCTGGAGGACGAACTGCGCTCGCTGTTCGGGATCGGCTCGGCGATCGTCGCCACCGGGATGCTGGTCAGCCTGGCGGCCGGCGAGGTCGGGCTGTGGGCGCTGCCGCTGTTCTGCACCCCGCTGCTGCTCGCCCAGGTGTCCTTCCGGCGGGCCGCGGCCGTGCGGGCCACCACCGGGCAGACCATCGCCAGCCTGGCCCGGGCCACCGAGGTGGCCGGCTACACCCCGCACGGGCACGCCCGCCGGGTCGCGGACACGGCGTGCGCGCTGGGGCGCGAGCTGGGGCTGGGCACCCGGGAACTCGCCCTGCTGGAGTACGCGGCGCTGATGCACGACGTGGGCCAGCTGTCGCTGGTCGAGCCGGTGCCGGACGGCGCGACCGCGCTGCTGCCCTGCGCCGAGCAGCAGCGGATCGCCCGGCTGGGCAGCGAGGTGATCCGCCGCACCGGGGTGCCCCGGCAGGTCGCCGAGCAGGTCGCCCGGCTGGCCGATCCGGTGCTCGGCACGGCCGGCGGGGACGGCGCGGTGCCGCTGGCGGCCCGGATCATCCGGGTGGCCAACGCCCACGACGACCTGCTGACGGCGGCCCGCGGCCGCGGGGTCGGCGAGGCGGTGGGCCGGCTGGAGGCGCTGGAGGTGCTGCGGCTGGGGCGCGGCCGGGTGTACGACGCCCGGGTGGTGGACGCACTGGCCCGGGTGGGCGGCTAGGCCCTGCCCGGTGGATCAGGCCCGGGCTCGGGCGGGCTCGGGCGCGGGCCTGAGTTCGGAGGCTGACCCGGGCTCCGGCGGAGCGCCGCGGACCGGCGGGCCTCCGTCGGGGTTGAGGCGGGGCGGCCGGGCGGGCAGGCTGGGTAGGGGCGGCCCCAACCTCGGCGGTGGGGAGCGCGGGCGGGGGCGGGCGTGGTTGGATGCGGTCGTAGCGTGGAACACCGACCCGGGGCACCGTGCCCCGGACCCCCGCGGAAGTGGATCCGGACGCGGCGGCACGGGACTTGAGCGGACGACGACGGCAGGGACGAACGTGAGGATCTTCCACCGGGCACGGCACCGGCCGTCCGCCACCTGGCGGCAGACGACCGACCGGGCCTTCACGCTGATCGGCGACGGCCGCTACGAGGACGCCGGCGCGCTGCTGGTGATGGCCGCCGACCTGGAGCCCTGGCTGTCCGACTCCTGGTTCAACCTCGCCCTGCTGCACAAGTTCCGCCGGGACTGGGAGCAGGCCCGCTCGGCCGGGCTGCGGGCCGTCGCCCTGCTGGACCGCGAGCACGGCGCCCCCGACTGGTGGAACCTCGGCATCACCGCGACCGCCTTGCAGGACTGGCCGCTGGCCCGCCGCGCCTGGCAGGCGTACGGGCTGAAGCTGCCCGGCGGCCCGGGCGGGCAGCAGGACGGCCCGGTCAGCCTGGACCTCGGCACCACCCCGGTGCGGCTCTCCCCGGACGGCGAGTCCGAGGTGGTGTGGGGCCGCCGGCTGGACCCGGCCCGGATCGAGGTGCTGTCCATCCCGCTGCCGTCCTCCGGCCGCCGCTGGGGCGAGGTGGTGCTGCACGACGGCGCCCCGCACGGTGAGCGGGTCACGGACGGGGTCGCCTACCCGGTGTTCGACGAGATCGAGCTGTGGGCGCCGTCCCCGGTGCCGACCTACGTGGTGCTGCTCCAGGCCGCCACGGCGGGGGACCGGGACGCGCTGGAGCGGGTGGTCGCGGACGCCGGCTACGCGGCGGAGGACTGGACGTCCTCGGTGCGGCTGCTCTGCCGGGCCTGTTCGGAGAGCCGGATGGCCGCGGACGACGGGAACACCGCCCACCACGACCCGCACGACGACGGCGACGCCGCGCACCCCGGACACCTCAGCCACCTCAGCCAGGGCGGGGAGGCCGGAATGTCCTGGCTGGTGGAGCGCGAGTGCGGGATCGCCGCGCCCGCCCTGCTGGTCCGCTCGCTGCTGGACCGCTGGGCCGCGTCCTCGCCCGGCACGCGGGCGTACCGCGATCTGGAAGAAGTCTGTTGAGCGCGCCGCTTACCCTTGAGCGGTGTACCCGGCGAGAGCCGAATACCTGGACCATTCTCGGAAGCGGAAGCGGATAAGCAGCGATGGCGGAGCAGCAGGACCACCAGCACGACCACGACCATGACCAGGAGTCGGCGGCCGACGAGGCCCCGCTGAAGGTGGTCGGCGAGCAGCCGGACCTCTCCAAGGGCACCGCGCGCCCGATCACCGTGGTGGGCAACCCGGTCCTGCACCGCGAGGTCAAGGACGTCACCGCGTTCGACGGTGAGCTGTCCGCGTTGATCGACGACATGTTCCAGTCGATGTACGCGGCCGAGGGCGTGGGCCTGGCGGCCAATCAGATCGGCGTGGACCTGAAGGTCTTCGTCTACGACTGCCCGGACGACGAGGGCGTGCGCCACGTCGGCCACGTGATCAACCCGAAGCTGGAGGAGTACCCGGCGGACCGCCGGCGGGTGCTGGACGACAGCAACGAGGGCTGCCTGTCGGTGCCGGGCGCGTACGCCGAGCTGCCCCGCCCGGAGTACGCGGCGGTGACCGGCGTGGACAAGGACGGCCGGCCGATCCGGGTCGAGGGCACCGGCTTCTTCGCCCGCTGCCTGCAGCACGAGACCGACCACCTGTTCGGCACCCTCTACATCGACAAGCTGTCGAAGCGGGACCGCAAGGACGCGCTGAAGCAGATGGCCGAGGGCACCCCGCGGTACGCGACCGTGGCGAACGACTGACGAACCGCCGAGGGCCGGGGCGCGACGGGCGTCCCGGCCCTCGGCGTTCCCGCACGTGACGCTCCCGCTCCTGACGCCGCCGGTCGCGCTCTGCCGGTCGCGTCCCGTCAGCCGGGTGCCCGGCCGGTGGACTCGCGGGCGACCAGCTCCGGCGTGAACAGGTAGTCCCGGGCCTGCCCGCCGTGTCCCTCCAGCTGGCGCCACAGGGTCGCTCCAACCACCGCTACGACGCCGTCTCCTTCGACCGCGTCGACCCCGCGCTCGGCGGCGACGAGGCGCTCATCGCGCTCACCGCCGAGGCCCACCGGCGCGGCATCAAGGTCATCGGCGACATCACGCTCAACCACTCCGGCAGCGACCACGACTGGTTCCGCGCCGCGCAGCAGGACCCGCACAGCCCCGAGGCCGGCTTCTACTTCTTCGGCGAAGGCGGCCCGGACGACTACGCCACCTTCCTCGGCGTGCGCACCCTGCCGACCTTCGACCACCGCTCGCCCGAACTGCGCCGCCGCCTCTACGAGGGCCCCGACTCGGTGATCGCCAAGTACCTCAAGGCGCCGTTCCACCTGGACGGCTGGCGGGTCGACGTGGCGCAGATGGCCGGCCGGCGCGGCGAGGTGGAGCTCAACCAGCGGGTCGCCATCACCACCGCGGCCACCGTCCGGGCCGCCAACCCCGACGCCGTCCTGCTCGCCGAGCACCAGCACGACGCCTCGCTCACCCTCAAGGGCGACGGCTGGCAGGGCACCATGAGCTACGCGGGCTTCACCCGCCCGGTGTGGTCCTGGCTCGCCGAGCGGCACGACCAGAAGGACTTCTGGGCGGTGCCCGGGCCGATCCCCGACTACGACGGCGCCCAGGTGCGGGCCGTGATGACGGCGTTCGGCGCCGCGCTGCCCTGGCGCAGCCGGGTGCACAACCTCACCCTGCTGGACTCGCACGACACCGCCAGGTTCCGCAGCTTCGCCGGCCCCGAGCGCCAACTGCTCGGCGCGGCCCTGCTGTTCACCCTGCCCGGCACCCCGATGGTGTTCTCCGGCGACGAGGTCGGCGTCGAGGGCGAGGGCCTGGAGGAGGGCCGCAAGCCGTTCCCCTGGGGCGAATCCGCCTGGGACCAGCACACCTACCGCACCTACCGCGAGCTGATCCGGCTGCGCCGGAGCCACAGCGCGCTCAGCGGCGGCGGGCTGCGCTGGCTGCTCGCCGAGCGTGACGTCCTGCTGTTCGAGCGCGAGGACGAGCGGGAGCGGATCCTGGTGCAGATCAGCCGGGCCGACCACCCGCCGGTGGCCGGCGAGTGGCACGCCACCCACCTGCTCGGCGGGCCCCAGCTCGTCCCCGGCCGCGAGCTGCCCGCCGAGGGCCCGGCCGTGCACGTCTGGTCGGTGGCCCGATGAGCGCCGTGCGCACCACGGGGACTGCCGGGGCCGGCACGCGCCGCGGCCGGATCGAGCGCATCCCCGGCTTCCGCTCCGAACTGCTCGGCAACGAGCGCGAGTTGCTCGTCCACCTGCCGCCCGGCTACGACGACGACCCGGGCGCCGACTACCCCGTGCTCTACCTCCAGGACGGCCAGCAGGTCTTCGACCGGGGGCAGCGGCCCACCTGGGCGCTGAACCGGACGCTGGAGCAGCTGTACGCCGAGGGCCTGATCCCCGAGCTGATCGCGGTCGGCGTGCCCAACGCCGTCCTCTCGCCGTTCCTCACCCACGTCGACCCGGCCGACCTCGGCGAGAAGGTGGTCCACGAGCGCTACCGGCGACGCGGCCCGCGCCGGCTCTGGCTGGACATCGGCGGCCGGGCGGGCCTGATCATGGCCAGGCCCGCCCGCGAGCTGGCCGTCCAACTGCTCGACGAGGCCGGCTACACCTCCGGCGCGGACCTCCTCTACTACGAGGACCCGGCCGCGCCGCACCACGAGGACGCCTGGCGACCCCGCTCCCGGCACGCGCTGCTGCACCTCTTCGGCGCCCCCTCGCCGGTCGTCTCGCTCAGCGCCGCCGAGCGGCTGCGGCTCGCCCCCGGCGAGACCTGGAGCGCCGTCAACCCGGTCGCCGTCCGGGCCGACGGCGTGCGGTACACCGCCCTGGAGGCCGAATACCGGGTGGAGCGGCCCGAGGTCGCGGCCGTCTCGCCGCACGGGCTGCTGCGCCCGCTGGCCACCGGGCGCACCGCGCTGACCGTCGGCTTCGCCAACTTCACCGCCGTGCTCACCAGCCCCGCCATCCGCGGGCCCTTCCTCGGCGTCCTCGCCTGGACCTTCGGCTTCGCCCTGCTCTCCACCGGCGCGTCCTTCGCCCTCGGCCTCGGCCTGGCGCTCACCCTGCACCACCCGCGGCTGCGCGGGCAGCGGGTCTACCGCTCGCTGATGCTGCTGCCGTACGCGATGCCCGCGTTCATCGGCATCCTGATCTGGCAGAGCATGTACTACCGGGACTTCGGGCTGCTCAACCAACTGCTGCACGCCAGGGTCGACTGGCTGGGCGACGCCTGGAACGCCCGGTTCGCGGTGGTGCTCACCAGCCTCTGGCTCGGGTTCCCCAACATGCTGCTGATCTGTACGGGCGTGCTGCAGGCGATGCCCGCCGAACTCGACGAGGCCGCCCGGATCGACGGCGCCGGGCCGTGGACGGCGTTCCGGGCGGTCACCTGCCCGCTGCTGCTGGTCGCCGCCGCGCCGGTGCTGATCTCGTCCTTCGCCTTCAACTTCAACAACTTCAACGCGATCCAACTGCTCACCGGCGGCGGGCCGTTCGACGGCGCGGGCGGCACGGCCGGATCCACCGACATCCTGATCAGCTACACCTACCGGCTGGCCTTCGGCGGGCAGGGCGCGCAGTACGGCTTCGCCGCCGCGCTGTCCATCGTCATCTTCCTGCTGGTCGGGCTGATCACGCTGGTGGGCTTCCGCCGCACCCGCGCCCTGGAGGAGCTGAACGCATGACCGCCACCCCTGCCCCTGCCCCCGCCCCTGCCGTCTCCACTGCCGCCCGCTGGCTGCGCCGCTTCGGCTGGCGGCACCTGATCGCCGTGCTCGCCGTCTGCTTCGCGCTGTTCCCGCTGCTGTTCGTGCTGTCCGCGGCGCTGAACCCGTTGGGCACGCTCCAGTCGTCCACGCTGCTGCCCCGGCACGCCTCGCTCGCCAACTTCACCGCGCTGTTCACCAGCGGGCAGTACCCCTTCGCCCGGTGGCTGGGGAACACGGCGCTGGTCTGCGGCACCTTCGCGGTGCTGAACGTGCTGCTCGGCGTGCTGGCCGCGTACGCCTTCTCGCGGTTCCGCTTCCGGGGCCGGCGGATCGGGCTGATGGCGGTCTTCCTGGTGCAGATGTTCCCGCAGTTCCTCGCGGTGATCTCGCTCTACCTGATGTTCGCCAAGATCGGGGACGTCCTGCCGGCGATCGGCCTGGACACCCCGTGGGGCCTGGTGCTGGTCTACCTCGGCGGCGCGATGGGAGTGAACACCTGGCTGATGAAGGGCTACC
The DNA here is from genome assembly GCF_040685715.1 of Kitasatospora sp. NPDC088264. Lineage (NCBI taxonomy): Bacteria > Bacillati > Actinomycetota > Actinomycetes > Kitasatosporales > Streptomycetaceae > Kitasatospora > Kitasatospora sp. NPDC088264. Next base: position 31,131 of record NZ_JBFBIR010000051.1, on the reverse strand, counting down.
TGGACACCATCCCGCGCGAGATCGACGAGGCCGCCAAGGTGGACGGCGCCGGGCACGCGCAGATCTTCTTCCGGCTGATCCTGCCGCTCGCCGCGCCGATGCTGGTGGTGATCTCGATCCTGTCGCTGACCGCCGCGCTCAACGACGTGATCCTGGCGAACATCTTCCTGACCTCGAACGACTCCAAGACCGTCGCGGTCGGCCTCTACGGGATCATCTCCGGCCAACAGGACCAGAACTACGGGCTGTTCGCGGCCGGGGCGCTGGTGACCTCGCTGCCGGTGATCGTCGTCTACCAGTTCCTCCAGCGCTACCTGGCCCAGGGCCTGACCGCCGGGTCGGTCAAGGGGTGACCGGTGGCGGGTGCGGCGGGGGGTTCGTCGGCGGGTTCGTCGGCGGGTTTGTATCCGCCGGGTATCAGGGAGCGCGCGGCCTGACGTCGATGTGGGCGAGGAGGCCGATGCGTCCGGTATCTGTCGTATCGTGCCCTTGTCCGCCGCCGCCGTTTGCCACCGCCCACCGTGCGTCGCCGCCCACCGCCCACCGCCCGCCGCCCGCCGCCGTCCGAGCAGGAGCCGTCCGCCCGTGTCCTCGCCCGCGCCGCCCCCGCACCCCGTCCGCGTGCTGCTGGTCGAGGACGACGAGCTGATGCGCCGCTCCTTCACCGTCGCGTTGGAACGCTACGGCTACGGGATGCGCGCCGCGGCGGACGGCCTCACGGCGCTGGAACTGTTCCGGGACGAGCAGTTCGACCTGCTGATCCTGGACGTGATGCTGCCCGGCCTGGACGGGATCGGCCTGTGCCGCAAGGTCCGGGAGACCAGCCTGGTGCCCGTCCTGATGATGTCCGCGCGCGGCGACGGCCTCGACGTCGTCGCCGGCCTGGAGGCCGGGGCGGACGACTACGTGGTCAAGCCCGTGGACACGTACGTGCTGGTGGCGCGCATCCGCTCGCTGCTGCGGCGGGCGACGTACGCGCCACCCGCCCCGGCGCCCTCGCCCGGAGCCGCCGACGGGGACGTCCTGGTGTTCGGGGACCTCACCGTCGACACCGCCGGAATGGAGGTGTCCGTCGGCGGGGCGCCGGTGGCGCTGACCCCGACCGAGCTGAAGCTGCTGCTGGAGTTCGCCGCCCACCCCGGCGTCGTGCTGGAGCGGCACACCCTGCTGCGCAACGTCTGGGAGTACGGCTGGGACGGCGACAGCCGGGTCGTGGACCTGTGCGTGCAGCGGCTGCGCCGCAAGCTCGGCCGGGAGCGGATCGAGACGGTCCGCGGCTTCGGCTACAAGCTCAGGCGCTGAGAGCGGTGCACACGATTCCCCGGCCGGCCCGCGCCCCCCTGCGCTGGAAGATCGCCGCGCTGGCCGCCGCCACCGCCTGCCTCGTCGCGGCGGCGGTCGGAGTGCTGGTGCACCTGTGGACGGCGCAGGACATCCGCAGCCGGGCCGAGGCGCAGGCCTTCAACGCCGTCTACTCGGCCATGGACGTCTACCGGCGCACCGGATCGCTGGCGGACGGCGCCGAACTCGACCCCGTCGACCTGCCCGCCGCCCTGCGCCACCCGGTCGACGGCGAACGGCACACGGCCTACGACGGGCACGCCGAAGGGAACTCGGGCCCGAGCTACTGGGCCGCCCAGCGCACCGGCGGGCCCGGCAGCCCCGTCCTCGCCATCCGGGTCAACCTGGGACCGCAGCTCTCCGACCTGCCCCGGCTGGACGTGGCGATGGCGGTGGCCTCGCTGGTCGCGCTCGCGGCGGCCACACCGGCCGCGGTCTACGGGGCCGGGCTGCTCGCCCGCCGGCTGCGGCGGGTCGCCGAGACGGCCGGCCGGATCTCCGCCGGGGACCTCGACGCCCGGACCGGGCCCACCAAGGGCGGCGACGAAGTCGCCGACATCGCGGCGACGGTGGACCTGATGGCCGACAGCCTCGGCCGACGACTGCGCTCCGAACGGCAGTTCACCGCGGACGTGGCACACGAGCTGCGCACGCCGGTCGGCGGACTGCTGGCCGCCGTCGACCTGCTGCCGGCGGGCGAGACCGAGGACCTGATCCGGGCGCGGGTGCGGGACCTGCGCGCTCTGGTCGAGGACCTGCTGGAGATCTCGCGGCTGGACGCCGGGGCGGAGGAGGTGGTGCGGGCCCGGGTGCCGCTCGCGGCCGTCGTCCGGGAGGCCGTGCTGCGCACCGGGTACGAGGCCGAGATCGCCGTGGCGGCGGAGCTGACGGTGGAGACCGATCCGCGGCGGCTGGAGCGGATCGTCGGCAACCTCGTCGTCAACGCCCACCGGCACGGGGCCGCCCCCGTCCTGGTCACCGTCCAGGACCGTACGGTCGTCGTGCGCGACCACGGCCCCGGCTTCCCGCCGGACCTGCTGCGCCACGGCCCGCGGCGCTTCCACACCGGCGCCGCCGAGCGCGGCACGGGCCACGGACTGGGGCTGACCATCGCGTTGGGGCAGGCCCGGCTGCTCGGCGCGGAGCTGCGCCTCGACAACGCGGAGGACGGCGGCGCGGTGGCGACTCTGCGGCTGCCGGGCTGACCGCCTCGGTTGCTACCGGACTGCTGCCGAGCGGAGCGGTCGTCGATACACGGCGGCGCAGGGGCCTGATACGTGCTCCGGACACCCTTCGAAGTGCACCGACTCGCACCTCGGACAGGAGCCCCTCCCGTGATCGCCAACCCCCTTGCCCTGCACGCGACCCCCGGGGTCGCGGCCGCCGTCGCCGACCTGACGAAGACCTACGGCGGCGGCGACACCCGGGTGACCGCCCTGGACCGGGTCAGCGTGGCCTTCCGGGAGGGCGAGTTCACCGCGATCATGGGCCCGTCCGGTTGCGGCAAGTCCACCCTGATGCACTGCGCGGCCGGGCTCGACACCCCTACGTCGGGGTCGGTGCGGATCGGCACGACGGAGCTGGGCGGCCTGGGCGACCGGCAGCTCACCCGGCTGCGGCGGGACCGGGTCGGCTTCATCTTCCAGGCGTTCAACCTGCTGCCCACCCTGACCGCGCTGGAGAACATCACGCTCCCGCTGTCGTTGGCCGGGCGGACGCCGGACCGGCAGTGGCTGGACCGCGTGGTGTCGATGGTCGGGCTCTCCCGGCGCCTCGACCACCGGCCGGCCGAGCTGTCCGGCGGGCAGCAGCAGCGCGTCGCGGTCGCCCGGGCGCTGGTCGCGCGGCCCTCGATCGTGTTCGGCGACGAGCCGACCGGCAACCTCGACTCGCAGTCCGGGGCCGAGGTGCTCGGCTTCCTGCGGGACTCCGTCAGGGAGCTGGGGCAGACGGTGGTCATGGTGACCCACGACCCGGTGGCCGCCGGGTACGCGGACCGGGTGGTGTTCCTGGCCGACGGGCGGCTGGTCGACGAGATGGCGCACCCGACGCCGGACCGGGTGCTGGACGTCATGAAGTCCTTCGCGGGCTGACCCGCACCCCCCGACTCTCGAAAGCTGATCATGCTGACCACAGCCCTGCGCAACGTCCTGGCGCACAAGGCCCGGCTGCTCATGACCGTCCTCGCGGTCTGCCTCGGCGTCGCCTTCGCCTCCGGCACCCTCGTCTTCGCGGACTCGACCGCCGCCGCCCACCGGGCGGCCGCGTCCCGCACCTTCGCCGACATCGCGGTCAGCGTCACCGCGAAGGAGTCCCCTGCCGTCCCCGACCAGCCGAACGTGTTGACGGACGAGTTGGCGCGCAGGATCGCGGACGTGCCCGGTGTCGCGGCGGTACGGTCGTCGGTCGACGGGAGCGCCACGTTGAACGCGGCCGACGGCAGGCCGCTGCGGGTCAAGCGGGGGACGAACCTCGCGGACGCCTACGTCCCGGGGCGCGACGGCGAGGACGCCCGCTACCCCGTGGTCGAGGGGCGTGCCCCGGCCGGTGCCGACGAGATCGCCGTCGACCGGGGCACCGCGGCGGCGGGCCGGTACCGGGTGGGCGACCCGGTCACGCTCGCCACGGACGGCCCGGCCCTCACCGCGCGGCTGGTCGGCATCGTGACCACCACGGACACCCGGGTCACGGCCGGCGGTACGCTCACCCTGTTCGATCGGGCCACCGCGCAGCGGCTGTTCGCAACTCCCGGGCACTACACCAGCCTTGAGGTCTCCGCCGGGCCGGGCGCCGGCCAGTACGAACTGGCGGAGCGGATCGCCGCCGTCCTGCCGCCCGGCCGGGCCGAAGTCACCACCGGACAGGCGCAGGCGAACCAACAAGCCATCTACGTCGGCACGTTGACCCGGGGCTACCAGAAGCTGCCGATGGTCTTCGCCGGGGTGTCGCTGTTCATCGGCTCGTTCCTCGTGGTCAACACCTTCACCATGCTCGTCGCCCGGCGCACCCGGGAGATCGCCCTGCTGCGGGCGGTCGGCGCGACCCGGCGCCAGGTGGTGCGCTCGCTGCTGGCCGAAGCGGCGCTGGTCGGGGTCGTCGCGTCGGTGGTGGGGTTCGTCCTCGGGCTCGGCATCGCGGCCGTGCTGCCCGGGCTGCTGAGTGGCGAGGGCGGTCGGCTGCCGGAGGGGCCGTTGGTCATCGGACCCCGGCCGGTGGCGGCAGCCCTGTTCGTCGGGGTCGGCGTGACGGTGCTGGCCGCCTGGCTGCCGTCGCGCAGGGCGGCGCGGATCGCGCCGATCGAGGCGCTGCGGGCGGCGGCCGCGCAGCCGGGCGGGCGCTCGCGGCTGCGTCCGATCGTGGGGGTGGGGCTGCTCGTCCTCGGCGTCGGCTGGCTGGTCGCGCTCGCGGGTGCGGCGAAGGACGCCTCCGAGGCGAATCTGCGGAGTGCGATGGCGGGTTGCGGGCTTCTGGTCGTCGCCCTGATCGTGCTGGCACCGACGCTCGCCGTCCCGGTGATCCGGCTGACGGGCCGCCTCACCCGGCGGTTCGGCGTCGTCGGCCTGCTGGCCCGGCAGAACGCGCTGCGCGACCCCCGGCGCACGGCGGCGACCGCCGCCACGCTGCTGATCAGCACGGCGCTGGTCAGCGGGCTCGCCACCATCGGCAGCTCCACCGAACAGGCCCTCGACCGGCAGGCGGCGGACGGCCTCGCCGCCGACTACGTGATCAGCACCGGCGACACCATGACCGGCATCGACCCGGCGGCCGTGCAGCGGGTGGCCGGTCTTGCGGGGGTGCGCGGCGCGAGCGCGGTCGCGGACTCCACGGTGGTCATCGGCGGCAAGGTCCGTGAGATCTCCGGCATCGACCCCGTCTCTGTTGAACAGGCCGTGAAGCTCGACTTCGTGAGCGGTTCCGTGGAGGACCTCGGGCCCGGCCGGATCGCCGTCTCCAGCAGCGTCGCCCGGGAGACCGGGGTGAGCACGGGAGGCCAGGTCAACGTGCGGATGGGCCGGAGCGAGGAGTTCACGCGGTACACCGTCGTGGGCGTCTACCAGGACAACCCCACCGCCCACGACGCGGTCGGCGCCCGGGGCGAGGTGCAGCAGCACGGCTTCAAGCCCGGCTCCGTCCAGCGGATCCTCGTCCGGGGCGACGGCTTGTCCGGGCGCGACCTGCGGACCGCTGTCGGCAACAACCCGCTGCTGAAGGTGCAGGACCGGGCCGAGCTGGTGCGGGAGGCGGCGGGGACGATGGGCGACCTGCTGACGCTGATGTACGGGCTGCTCGGCATCGGCGTCGTGATCGCCGCGCTCGGCATCGTCAACACCCTGGCCATGTCCGTCACCGAACGGACGCGTGAGATCGGCGCCCTGCGCGCCATCGGCATGGATCGCGCGGGCATCCGTCGGATGATCCGCCTGGAGGCCGTGACGGTCGCGGCGTTCGGCACCCTGCTCGGCCTGGCCGGCGGCCTGTTCGGCGCCTGGGCCGTCGGCGCGCTGGCGGGCGGCGCGGTCAGGCAGTACGCGCTGGTGTTGCCCTGGGGCACGCTCGCGCTCGTCTGCCTGGGGTCGCTCGCGATCGGCGCGGTCGCGGCAGCGGTCCCGGCCCGGCGGGCGGCGGCCCTCAGCCCGCTGGAGGCGGTCGCGGAGGTGTGACCGGTCGATCGCCCTGTCCCCGCCCGGTGCGAACGCCGGGCGGGGACCATCAGCGTCGCGGCCGGGACAGGGCGATCGGGTCGTCCGGATCCTCGATGTGGTCGCTCACTGGCCCCGAGACGGTGAAGGAACGTTGAGGCCTGGGTCCGCGGGATCGGCTGCTGGTCGTCGTGGTGGCCGTGCAGGGACCCTGCGCTCACCATTCCTCCGGAAGTCTCGTGCAGGCGGGACCGGCATCAGTGTCTTCCCCCGCAGGCCTGGCCGGTACCGGAGCCGTCACGAGAGTCCTGAGCTGGTGTTCCTTCCCGGCGAAGATTGACCGGCTTGTCCGTCTCAGCAAAGGTTGACCAGGCGTTGCTATGGCCCTGCAACCTACACAGCCCTCACAAGAGAGCCCAATGCCTGAACTTCCCGCCACACGCCGCATCACCCTCCACCTACCCGCCGACCTCGTCGACTGGCTCCACGAGTTCGCCGAGATCTCTCACCGATCCGTTGACGAGGTGGTCCGGCCACTGATCGAGGCGGAGAAAGCCCGCTTCGATGCAAACTGGGATCGGACGTCACCAGGGCCTGGTTAGAGTCGAGGAGCGCCACGACCAGCAGCTCGACGCCCACACGCGACCGGTTGGCAGCCGCTCCTTCGTCGTGTGCGGGTCGGGCGCCATGTACCAGACGATGGAAGGCCGTTGGGGCTGCGCCTCTTGTGGCTCCACCTGGGCCCGAGACAGCGAGAAGGGCCAAGGAGCATGCCGATCTGTGCGGAGTGCCGCACCGCTGAGGCGGTCATCAAGGACCTGGACGTCGGGTGACTGGCCTGGCCGGCGATCGCACATCAGGCTGACGGCCGGGCAGCGGGTCGGATCGGGCACGGGATGTCCGGCCAGATCCGGTTGGGGCACGCGATCACGTAGTGGCCCGACCAGCGGCTGTCGGACACCCAGCGGGACCAGACGACGTCCGAGGCGCCCTCCAACTGCTCAACCGCGCGGAGTCGCCGTGCCTCGAAGGGAAGTTGGGGGTCGCCGCCAGGAGTGTGTTCCTCGTACCGTTCCGCAAGCCAGTCCACTGCGTTGCTCACCGCCACCCAGGTGCCCCGCACCTGGGCGGCCGGGCGCAGGAGCCACCAGCCGGTCATCATCGGCGGGAGTTCCGAGAGGCCGAACCGTGCGGCCTCGATCGGGCGACGCTCCGGCTCCTTCGCCAGCAGCCGGCCGTCACCGGCCCACTCGTAGCCGTGGAAGTGCAACAGTGCTTCTCCTCGGAGACGTGGAAGCCCCGGCCGCCCGCACGGGACTGCGGGCGGCCGGGGCTGTCAGGGGACTTCAGACGGACAGGCCGAACCGCGCCGGGTCGATTCCGGCCTCGGTCAACTCCTCGGCGGTGAACAGCAACGGTTCGCGGTCGGGACGCTTGCTGTCGCCGAGGGCGAAGACGCCGTGCTCGACCAGGCCGAGGGTCACGCACGACTCGCCGTCGTCGCCCCCGCCCTGGTTGCCGCCGCACGCACGGTTGAACTCGACCTGGGAGAGGTCGAGTCCGTACAGGTTGCGCTCAGTCATCGCCTGCACCTTTCGGTATCGCTTCGGGGCAGCACGGAACGGCCCCGCCCCGCCCAGGACTTGGGCGGGAGAATGAGGGGGAGTTCAGCCCCACAGGCTGATGCGGGTGGTGAGCTGGTCGGCCGGCACCTGGCGCGACTTGGCGTCCGGCTCGAACAGCGGCCGGACCAGCGCCCGGCCGTCCTGGGCGCCCACGATTTCGACCAGACACCCGGTCGTCAGGTCCTTCCGGACCGGATTGTTGTCGATCCGCTCCATGAGTTCCGCGTGCGTACGGCGGCGTGTGGTGCCGGTCGGCTGTGCGAAACCGTCAGTGGGCATGGAGCGCTCCTGTGGCTCTCGAATCATTTCGGCGAGTCACCAAATTACCGGGGCGTTGGGGTTGTTTCTGTGCGCTTTCCCGTTCCCGAAAGAACTCACCTCAGGCCCGTTTGGGCAGTGCGCACATTCCATTTTCCGCCCGGGTCGAACGGGAGGGATCGTAGGGCTCAGGTGGCCCACCGAATCCCGCCGAACGTGGGCGCAGGAAGTCGGACCGGTCGACTTCCTGCACCGCGAAGGTTCGCTGGTTGGCTATCGGCAGAGATCCTGTGATGTCTCCCGATGGCGGGAAGTCCACTCGTGCAACGCGGCCCGAGCGTCCTCGCCCCAGAGCGCGTAATTCTCGAAGGTTCGGAACGTGTCCAGGTACTCCTGGACGTCGTGGGGCCTGTTGAACACGAGCACGCCTGCGGCTACCTCAACGGTGGCCAAGGATGCGTCGTAGACGGTGAAGACGTTCATCGGCGCCTTCGGCATATGGCCGGCCAGCGGGATGACTCCGAGTCGAACATTCGGCAAGCGGGAGACCGAAGCCAGGTGGTCGAGCTGCGTGGCAATGGCCTGCGCCGGTACCAGCGGCCAAAGGCAGGCCTGCTCCGTCAAAACAAAGGTGAAGCTCTTGGTGACGTCGCGGAGTACGGCTTGCCGCTCAAGCTTCTTGGCGATGACCCTCGAGTGATCGCCGGGGATCTGGGCCAGACTGGCGTTGACGTACGCCGGCGTCGAGAGCAGTCCGGTGATCATGGTCGGCAGGAAGTGGCGGGGTTCCGTCGAGGTCCGCTCAAGGCTCGCCAGCTCAACCTGCTTCTTGTCCGCGCCGTTTCAGCGGAGGATTCTGGCGTCCTGCCGCTCTGGACCCGCGAGCCGTGCTGAATCCGACCTGTTTTCCACTGAGGATTCCTTTGGATTCTTATTCTCGAAGGAATTCGTCTCGGATCCCTTCGACCAGTGCGCGCATGTCGTCTCCGTGTAGTGCTACGGCATCGAATTCGGAGAATTTTGACAGATAGACGCCGACATCTCGTGGATCGTGAGTGGTGATCTCTGAATGGAACGTCTCCACGATGACCAGGCGATCGTCATACATGCTGAAGCATGTCATTGGGAAGTCCGGCATTCGTCTGGCGAGGGGAATAGACCCGATGGTCACGTTGGGAAGGCGGGACAGTGACACCAGGCGATCGAGCTGTGTAGCCATGACGGCAGGAGGACAGATCCGCCAGCGTAGTACATGTTCACAGATGAGGAAGTGGAACTGCCGCTGGCGGTCGTACAATACGGCCTGGCGCTCCAGTCGAGCTGCGATCGTTTTCGTCTTCGCCTCTTCTGGCAGCTCTGGGTGCAAGGCGAAGACGGCCGAGACATATTCGGCGCTCTGGAGCAGTCCAGGAATCAGCTGTCCCTGGAAGAGTCGGAGAAGGCCTGTTCGGGCTTCGATGGCTTTGATGGCGTGCTGGTGCTTCCAGTGGCCCATTCGGCGGAGTTCCCGCCAGGCGACCTCTTCGGTCGCCGCGCCGCGGGCTGCCTCCAGGAACTCTGCTTTGGCTTCGCCTGATATGCCGAGCGCGGTCAGGATGAGGTCCACGTCCTGCACGCTCGGCAGGGTCTTGCCGTTTTCGATCTTCGAAAGCTTGGCTGGAGACATGGAAGCCCTGCGGGCGACGGTCTCGGCTGTCTTGTCCGAGGCGATCCGTAGCGCCCGCAGGGCTTTGCCCAAGTCCTTGTGCTGTTCTCCGCTCAAGCCGCCGAGTACTCCCCGAAAGGCACGGCGTTCGTCAGAGCGATCTCCCGGTACTGCTGGTACTCGCTCAGGTAGTCGTCGGGCAGGAGTTCGGCTCCGAGGAACTGCCCTGCATCCGTGTAGTGCATCCGGTAGACCTGGGCGTCATCGAACAGCCAGAAGTCGTGGTCCGGTAGCCCGGCCACCTTCTGGCGAGCCGTGTCGATGATGCCGATCGACTCGCCGGCCTTGATGTTGCCGGGGTACGACGCCAGCTCGTAGCGGAGGTAGTCCGACAAGGGGGAGTGGAGGACGTGCACCCGGGCCACGTGCTTGCCCAGATCCGTCATGGAGCGGACCCAGGGGTTGTCGAAGCGGCCAGGCGGCAGCCCCTTGCCGGCGAGGAAATCCGCGAACTCTTCACGTTCGTCGTCCACGTCGTAGACGGCCAGAGTTTCGAGCCGGAAGGCCGTTCGCTCGAACGTCTTGAAGAGACGGCCGAAGTCTTCACCCTTGAGCATGGAAGTACCCCTCCAGGACCGCAGCGGGGATCACGACCGCCGACTCGCCGTCCGGCAGGTTCAACTCCGCCAGACGGTAAGGGTCGGTGATCGCGTATCCCTGGACCATGTAGTCCCCGTTCTCGGTGCCCCACAGCGTGGGGCACGATCCGTCGTTGCAGGACCCATTCCCAGACAGCCAACGCAGCATCAGGTGCCTCCAGTCGCCGGTGGTTCCTGTCTTGGCCGATGCTCCCGGCTCTCTGGGCGCAGGGTCAAGAACCTGATCTTTCCAGAACGGGAAAGTCGTTCGACCGCCCCCGCCCGGTGTGAACGCCGGGTGGGGGCGGGGGAGTTCAGGGGGATGGGGTGGGCGGTCGGGTCGGTACAGACAGAGGTGCCCCGCGCGGCGGTGAGCCGGGCGGGGCACCTCTGGTGTGTCTGCGGGTTTAGAAGTCGTCGTCGAAGGCGACGGAGCCCTCGACGGCGACCTGGTACGCGGAGACGCGGCGCTCGAAGAAGTTGGTCAGCTCCTGGACGTTCTGGAGTTCCATGAACCCGAACGGGTTCGTCGACCCGTAGCGGATCGGCAGGCCGAGGCGGGCGAGGCGCTGGTCGGCCACGGCCTCCAGGTACTGGCGCATGGAGTCGGTGTTCATGCCGGCGAGGCCGTCGCCGCACAGGTCCTGGGCGAACTGGAGCTCGGCCTCGACGGCCTCCTCCAGCATCTCCGTGACCTGCTTGGCCATCTCGTCGTCGAAGAGGTCGGGCTCCTCCTCGCGGACGGTGTCGACGACCGACATCGCGAAGTCCATGTGCATGGACTCGTCGCGGAACACCCAGTTGGTGCCGGTGGCCAGGCCGTGCAGCAGACCGCGGGACCGGAACCAGTACACGTACGCGAACGCGCCGTAGAAGAACAGGCCCTCGACGCACGCCGCGAAGCAGATCAGGTTCAGGAGGAACGCGCGGCGGTCCTCCTTGGTCTGGAGCGAGTCGATGTGGTCGACGGCGTTCATGTACTTGAAGCAGAACTGCGCCTTCTGGCGGATGGAGGGGATGTTCTCCACCGCGGCGAAGGCCGCGTTGCGGTCCTCGGGGTCGGGCAGGTAGGTGTCGAGCAGCGTCAGGTAGAACTGGACGTGCACGGCCTCCTCGAACAGCTGGCGCGACAGGTACAGCCGCGCCTCCGGGGAGTTGATGTGCTTGTAGAGGCTCAGCACCACGTTGTTGGAGACGATCGAGTCCCCGGTGGCGAAGAAGGCGACCAGGCGGCCGATGAGGTGGCGCTCGCCCTCGCTGAGCTTGGCCAGGTCGGCGACGTCGGAGTGCAGGTCCACCTCCTCGACGGTCCAGGTGTTCTTGATCGCGTCCCGGTACCGGTCGTAGAACGACGGGTAGCGCATCGGGCGCAGGGTCAGCTCGAAGCCGGGGTCGAGCAGCATCTTCTCGCGGTCGGGGGTGCTCACTGGCAGGCCTCGCAGGACTCGGGGTTCTCCAGGGAGCAGGCCAGCGCGGCCTCCTCCTCCGGGGTGAGGGTCGGGGTGTTCACGGGCACGGGCGCGGACGAGGACGCGGGCGCGGGCGCGGCGGCGCGGGCGGTACCGGAGGCGGCCTGGGCGATCCGGGTCGCCGGGCGCGAGCGCAGGTAGTAGGTGGTCTTGAGACCGACCTTCCACGCGTAGGCGTACATCGAGCTGAGCTTGCCGATGGTCGGCGCCGCCATGAACAGGTTCAGCGACTGGCTCTGGTCGAGGTACGGCATGCGGGCCGCGGCCAGGTCGATCAGCGCGCGCTGGGGCAGCTCCCAGGCGGTGCGGTACAGCGAGCGGACCTCGGCGGGCAGCCAGCCCAGCTCCTGGACGGAGCCGTTGGCCTCGCGCAGGGCGTCGCGGGTCTGCTGGTCCCAGACGCCGAGCTCCTTGAGCTCGCGCACCAGGTACGGGTTGACCTGGAGGAACTCGCCGGACAGCGTCTCGCGCTTGAACAGGTTGGAGACCTGCGGCTCGATGCACTCGTAGACGCCGGCGATGGACGCGATGGTCGCGGTCGGCGCGATGGCCAGCAGCAGCGAGTTGCGCAGGCCGGTCTCGGCGATGCGGGCGCGCAGCGCGGTCCAGCGGTCGGCCCACTGCGGGGCGGCCGTCGGGAAGTGGTCGATGTGCAGCTCGCCGCGGGCGGCGCGGGTCTCGCCGTAGGCCTCGTGGCGACCCAGCTGCTCGGCCAGGTCGGCGGAGCGCTCGTACGCGGTGAGCATGATGCGCTCGGCGATGAGGGTGGACAGCCGCGCGGCCTCGGCGGAGTCGAAGTCGATCCGCAGCTTGAAGAAGACGTCCTGGAGGCCCATCACGCCGAGGCCGACCGGGCGCCAGCGGGAGTTGGAGGTGCCGGCCTCGGTGGTCGGGTAGAAGTTGATGTCCACCACGCGGTCGAGGAACGTCACGGCGGTGCGGACGGTGGCGTCGAGGCGCTCCCAGTCCATGGCGCCGAGCAGGTCGTCGACGGAGGCCCCCGGGGCGACGTGGGCGCCGAGGTTGACCGAGCCGAGGTTGCAGACGGCGGTCTCGGAGTCGTCCGTGACCTCCAGGATCTCGGTGCACAGGTTCGAGGAGTGCACCGTGCGGCCGGGCAGCGCGGTCTGGTTGGCGGCGCGGTTGGAGGCGTCCTTGAAGGTCATCCAGCCGTTGCCGGTCTGCGCCAGGGTGCGCATCATCCGGGCGTACAGGGTCTGCGCGGGGATGGTGCGCACGGCCTTGCCGGCCAGCTCGGCCTTGCGGTAGGCCTCGTCGAAGTCGGAGCCCCACAGGTCGACGAGCTCGGGCACGTCGGCGGGGGAGAACAGCGACCAGTCCTCGTTGGCGTTGACCCGGCGCATGAACTCGTCCGGGATCCAGTGCGCCAGGTTGAGGTTGTGGGTGCGCCGCGCCTCCTCGCCGGTGTTGTCGCGGAGCTCCAGGAACTCCTCGATGTCGGCGTGCCAGGTCTCCAGGTAGACGCAGGCCGCGCCCTTGCGGCGGCCGCCCTGGTTGACGGCGGCGACCGAGGAGTCGAGGGTGCGCAGGAACGGGACGATGCCGTTGGACTTGCCGTTGGTGCCGCGGATCAGGCTGCCGCGCGAGCGGATGCGCGAGTAGGACAGGCCGATGCCGCCGGCGTGCTTGGACAGCCGGGCGATCTGCGCGTAGCGGTTGTAGATCGAGTCCAGGTTGTCCAGCGGGGAGTCGAGCAGGTAGCAGCTCGACATCTGCGGGTGCCGGGTGCCGGAGTTGAACAGGGTCGGCGAGGAGGTCAGGTACTCCAGCCGGCTCATCAGGCCGTACAGCTCGGCGACCTCCCGCACCGACTGCTCGCTGTCGCCGACCGCCAGGCCGCAGGCGACGCGGAGCAGGAAGTGCTGCGGGGTCTCGATGACCTTGCGGGTGATCGGGTGGCGCAGCAGGTAGCGGGACTGCACGGTGCGCAGGCCGAAGTACTCGAAGCGGTCGTCGCCGTGCGCGTCGATCAGCGCGTCCAGGGCGGCGGCGTGCTTGGTGACGAAGGCGGCGGTGGTGTCGCCGATCAGGCCCTCGGCGTGGCCGACGGCGATCGAGGCGGCGAAGGAGCGCGAGCCCTGGCTGTTCGCCTCGTCGACGATCTCCAGGGCGAGCAGCCGGGCGGCCAGCTTCGAGTACTGGGGGTCCTCGGCGATCATCGACGCGGCGGCGTCCACGGCCAGCCCGCGCAGCTCGGCGAAGTCCGAGCCGGCGTGGCGGCCGCGCAGCGCGGCGGCGGCGACATGGCCGGGGTCCACCTGGGGGAGATCGACGCTGCGGTCGGTGAGCAGCCGAAGGAGCGCGCCGCCGGGGTCGGAGACCGTCGGGTCGGTGGGGGCGGGGCCGGTGCCCTGGGCGGGCAGGGTGGCTGAGGCAGCGGTGGTCAAGGCGCTCTCTCCTGGCGGCGATCGGCGGCGGTGATCGGGGGGTACCGGGCCGTTCGGGGCAGGGGAGCACGGCACGTACGCAGGAAGCGTCGCGCGACAGTGGCGTCCCCGGCCCGCCCGCGAGGCCCGGAAGGTAGTTCTCGTGCTGGCGCGGCCTCTGCGGGAGGGCCCGTGCGCACACCGTCGGCAGGTACTCGGACTCGCGGGGCGGCTACTGGTAGCCGCCCGCTCACCGCTGCGGGGCAGTCCCGGATTCGCACCGGGTTCCCCTGCATCGACAGCAGGATTGAGCATACATCTAGTGGTGTCTCTCTGATGCGACCCCACATGTAGTACGGCGCGGTGTGTCGGAGCGATAACCGGTGGTGCCGGGAGGGGGCGGGTCGTGGCCTTGGGGCGCCTCGGATCCGGGCTCCCGGCGCCCTGATTCCGGGCCCCGGCGTCCTGGTTTCGATACGGAACGGTCACCGGGCGGACCGGTTGCCGCGGGCATGCCCTACGATCTGGGCGCATGAGCGAGCGAAGCGCCGAGGGGCGCGTTTCGCGAAGCGATCATCGAGCGAAGCGAGGGGGCGCGTGAGCGACGGAACTGGCGCACCCGGGCAGGGTCCGCAGGGAACGCCTCCCACCGGGCCGGGGGACGCGCACGGTCAGCAGCCGCCGGTGGTGCCCGGTCCGGTGTTGCCGCCGAGCGGGGGCTTCGGGCCGCCGCCGGCCTCGTACGGGCCTCCGGTGCCGCCCGCGCAGCCGGTGGCGCAGCCCGGTCCGCCGGGGCAGCCTCCGCTGCCGCAGCCGGGACCGCCAGGGCAGCAGCTGCCGCCGCAGTGGCAGCCGAACCCCCAGGCGCACCCCCAGCCGCATCCCCAGGCACACCCCCAGCCGCATCCGCAGTCGTACCCGCAGCCCCAGGCGCCGCAGCGCGCCGAGCCGAACTGGGAGGCGCTGGCGGACCGCAACGCGGCGGACGGCAAGCGCCGCCGCCGACTGCGGGCCCTCGGCGTGGCGGTCGCGGTCGTCCTGGTCGGCGGCCTGATCGCGGGCGGGGCGGTGCTGCTGACGAAGGGCGGCGGCGACAAGCCGGTCGCCGGGCCGATCGCCTCGGCCTCCAACCGGCCGTCCTCCGCCGCATCGGGTGCCGCCCGGAGTGCCGCGCCGAGTGCCGCCGCAACCCCGGGCGGGAACCCGTCCGGCACCCCGGGCGGAGCGCCGGACGACCCGTCGAAGCCGATCTGGGAGGCCGCCACCGACCCGGCGCCGCAGGACGCGGGGGCACTGTTCTCCGCGCTCCAGGTGACGGTCAACGGTGCCACCTGGAACCGGACCTTCGTCTCGCTGGACTCGCCCTGCTGGGACGGGAACTCGACGACCGGCGGGCTCGGCAAGGTCCTCGGTGACCAGGGCTGCCAGAAGGTGCTCCGGGCGACCTACGTCTCCGGCGACAGCGCGGTGACCGTCGGCGTCGCGGTCTTCGACCACAAGATCCAGGCCGAGACTTCGATGAAGAGCTACACCGGCCACCTCAAGGGCGCCGTCGCGCCGGGCGCGCCGGCCTTCTGCGCCACTCCGGGCTGCACCAACACGCACAACACCCTGGGCCGGTACGCCTACTTCACGGTCGAGGGCTCGGCGAAGGGCGGCGACACCGCCGACGCCACCGCCACCGCGGCGGCCGTCGGCTTCGGCGAGCACGTGAAGGGCCAGCTGCTCCAGCGCGCCAAGGCCGCGTCCGCGGCCGCGCCGGGTGCGCCGGGGGCCGCCGCGGCCGGCTGATCCGCCGTGGCACCCCGGCCCCGGCGGGTTCGCTCGCCGGTGCCGGGGGAGTGTGGCAGGCTCTCGGGGCAGTCATTCGCACGAGTGTTCCGGTTGTGTCCGCCTGGGCCGGTGCCGGCGAGCAACCGGAGGAGCGGTCCGTGGCCCTGCCCAGAGCCCTGCGCGGCAGGCCCGCCGTCCTGGCCGCGGCCGGGGTCGTGGTCGCCGCGGGCGCCGTGGCGCTGTTGCAGCGTGACGGCCGGGCCGACGGCGAACGGCCCGCCCGCGTCCCGGTGACGGTCGGCCTCCCCGGCCGCACCCTGCCGCCGGAGGTCGGCCGGGACCTGCTCGCCCGGGATCCGCAGGCCTCGCCGAACGCCCGGGCCGTCCAGCAGCTGCTCGCCGACCTGGAGGACCGGGCCCGCACCGGGCAGAGCGGCGGGACGGTGATCGGCCAGCACGTCGAGGCGCACAACGAGCGCAACAACCCCGAGTACGGCGACTACCGTGGCACCAAGCAGGTCGGCTACTACTACAAGAAGGCCGCCGACCTCACCGGCAAGCTGCCCGGCTTCGTCGAGACCGACCTCGGCCCCGGCTACGGCCAGACCGGCTGGGGCGTCGGCGACCCGCGCTCCTACTCGGCCGGCCGGTGGCCCACCTGCCGGGCCGGCTGGCAGTACACCGACGACGCCGTCGACCTGCTCTCCGCCGTCTGGTCCGGTCACCCGCGCGCCGACGACGGCAGCTACGGCACGGCCGGCGTCCAGCACAACTGCGACGGCACCACCACCGAACTGCCCGACAACGGCGGGGGGCCGGCCGGGATCGTCGGCATGTCCTTCCACCAGCCCTACCCGGGTTCGGACGTCAAGTCCTTCGAGCAGGTGCTCTGTTCGAACTCTCCGGCCGCCAAGGACAAGGGCTGGTTCGGCCGGGTCGTCGACAGCGCGCACGACACCCCCGAGTACCGCGCGCTGATGACCGACCTGTCCTACCTGGCCGACCACCTGGAGTACCTGGCCGCCCACGACGTGCCGGTGCTGCTGCGCCCGTACCACGAGATGAACGTGCAGGACTGCTCCCGCAGGTTCTGGTGGTCGGGCCAGAAGCCGGCCGACTACCAGGCGCTGTGGCGGATCACCTACCGCTACCTGGTGGAGACCAGGGGCCTGCACAACCTGCTGTTCGTCTGGACGCCGGTGTCCTGGGACGGAGCCCCCGGCGCGGACCCGTGGGACTACTACCCGGGCTCGCAGTACGTCGACGTGGTCGGGGTGGACGACTACAGCGGCAGCCCCGCGCACCCGATCGGCACCGGCGAGGTGTGGACCAAGCGGTACTACGACGGACTCGCCGGCTACGGCAAGCCGCGGATCCTGGCCGAGTCCTTCGCCGTCCCGGTCAACTCCCGCCAGCCGGACACGCTGCGGCGCACGCCCTGGACGATCTGGACGGTCTGGGGGCAGTCGCTCACCTCGGACAACCTGACGCTGGACCAGCCGCGCAACTCCAGCGCGGACGTCAACGCCACCTACCACAGCCCGCTGGCGCTCACCGGCGGCGCCGGCCCGTTCGGCGCGAACGTCGACTGGGGCGGCCTGCACGTTCGTTGAGCCGGTCCGCAGGGTCGTCGAGCCGCCCCCGCGCGTCCGCCGAGCCGGTCGCCGTGAGGTGCGCTACACCACCGAATTCCGTTGAACGGCCGGAATACCGTGTCCGTTGTGCCGTGTGGCATCCTGTGGCGGCGAAGCCGAGGGGCTGACGCCGGGACGGGCCCGGCGGGGCGGGGGTGCGGGATGGGACAGGCGCGTGCGATGCGCGCGGCCGGCGGCATCGCCGTCGGCTGGGGCGTGGTGCTGCTGGCTTGGGCGGCGTACAACTGCTTCGGCCAGGTCGGGTTCGCGACCTACGTCAAAGGCATCTTCTACTACGGCGGTACCTCGGTGGACGCCGAGACCGGCAGCCTCAACTACGGCCTGATCTACCTGCTTTCGGGAATCCTGCTGCTGCGCGGGCGCAGTTGGGCGCTCGGGGTGGCGGCCGGCGTCGCTCTGGTCGAGGGGTACAACCGGGTGCGCAGCCTGACCGGCGCGCTCCTGGACAAGCCGCAGCGGGAGTGGTTCACCAGCACCACCGAGGGCGGGCTCAAGCTCGCGACCTTCGCGCTCGGCGT
This sequence comes from Kitasatospora sp. NPDC088264, assembly GCF_040685715.1. NCBI lineage: Bacteria > Bacillati > Actinomycetota > Actinomycetes > Kitasatosporales > Streptomycetaceae > Kitasatospora > Kitasatospora sp. NPDC088264. The sequence goes on along the minus strand of NZ_JBFBIR010000051.1, from coordinate 13,182 downwards.
GGCCGTCACCGCGGCGCTGATCCTGCTGCTGGCCCGGCTGAAGTGGCGGGAGCAGCGGGCGCCGGAGGCCGCGGCGTCGGGCGGCCAGGTGCACTGGTCACTGCTGCAGACGATCCCGGCCGAGTCGGCCCCGGGCCCGCAGCCGTACCAGCAGCCGCCGTTCCAACACCAGCCCGCCTGGCCGCAGCCGCAGCCGCAGCCGCAGGCCGCCTGGCCACCGCAGCCGCCCTTCCAACAGCAGCCGCAGCCCGCGTGGCCGCAGCAGCCCCCGGCCTCGCAGCCGCAGTCGCAGCCCGCTGCCTGGCCGCAGTCGGCGCCGGCCCAGCCGACCCAGCCTTCGCAGCCGTCACAGCCGGTGCCGTACGCGCAGCAGCCCGCCCAGCCGGCCCCGCACCCGTCGACGCTCGCCCAGCAGCCGTGGCCCGCCGCGCCGCCGGTGACGCCCGGTCCGGTCGCCCCCGGCCCGGCCGTGTCCCCGGTCGACCGCCCGCCGACGGACCGCCCGCCGACGGACCGCCCGCCGCAGGCCTGAACCTCCGCAGCCCCGGACCGCTCGCGAACGACCCGGCTCCCGCACGGGATCGGCCCGACACCAGACGAGGAGCGACTTTCGCCATGCCATCGACATCCCCCGCACGGACGGTGCTCACCACGTCCCGCGAGGCCGCCCGGCTCGCCGAGCGACAGATGTCGTGGAAGCCCCGGGTCCTCCCGTTCTACTTCTCCTTCACGGTCATCTTCGCCTTCTCGGTCTGGGCCTACGTGCCCAACCCCACCCCGCTCGGCTGGACGATCACCATCCTGTGGGGGATGCCGGTGTTCGGCGTCCTGATCGGCTTCCAGGGCGTGCTGATGGTCCGCCGCCGGCTGCGCCAGGTGAGCCGGATGACGCCGGCCGTGCCGGTCGAGGACGACTTCCTGATCGTGCTGGTGCCGACCATCGGCCGCCACGACACCTATCCGGCGCTGGAGCGCTCGGTGCTCTCGTACGTCGAGCACCTGCCGGCCTACTTCCCGTGGATGCGGGTGGACGTCCTCACCGAGGAGGGCTGCGCGGCCGCCGAGAAGATCGACGGTCTGGCCGCCCGCAACCCGCTGATCCGGGTGGTGACCGTGCCGAAGGCCTACGAGACGGCCAACGGCACCAAGTTCAAGGCCCGCGCCAACCACTACTCGCACGAGCTGCGGATCGAGGAGGGCGAGGCCGAGGACGACGTCTGGGTGCTGCACATGGACGACGACACCGGCGTCGGCCCGGACACCGCCGCCGCCGTCGCGCAGTTCGTCAACCGGCAGCGCCGGGCCGGGGACGACGCCAAGCACATGGCGCAGGGCATCCTGACGTACCCGCGGGAGAACGCCGTCTCCACCTTCACCTGGCTCGCCGACGCGATCCGCCCGGCCGACGACATCGCCCGCTTCCGCGCGATGACCGGCACCGGCACCCCGATCGCCGGCGTGCACGGCGAACTGCTCCTGATGCGCTCCTCGGTGGAGGCCACCATCGGCTGGGACTTCGGCCCGAAGACCATCGTCGAGGACGCCCAGATGGCGCTGAACTTCTGCCAGCGCTACCCGGGCCGCAGCGACTGGTTCAACGGGCGCTGCTACGGCGCCTCGCCGGCCGGGGTCAAGGACTTCCTCAAGCAGCGCGAGCGCTGGGCCTGGGGCCTGGTCGCGCTCTGCTTCAACAGGACGATCCCGCTGCGGTACCGGCTGTTCATCGGGATGGGCATGGTCAGTTGGGTGCTCGGCCCGCTCCAGCACGTCGGCCTGGTGCTGCTGGTCGCCTGGTTCACCGGCACCTGGAACACCTCCCCGGTCACCCAGTCCGTGGTGCTGGTCTGGTCGATCAACTTCGCCTACGTCATCTGGACGTACTGGGAGGGCCTGCGCCTGAACGTCGTCGCCTCGGCGAACCACCGGCGCAAGTGGTGGGAGCCGATCGTCGTGGTGGCGGCCATCCCGCTGTTCTCCTTCCTGGAGGGCTGGGGCGGCCTGCGCGGGCTGGTCAAGTTCCTCAAGGGCGAGGAGAACAAGTTCGTCGTCATCGCCAAGCCGGCCTGATCGGAGGTCACCGCTGTGAAGCGCCCCGCCATCTTCATCCTGCCGACCGTGGTGGTCGCCATCACCGTCGCCGTCCCGGTGGTCTGGGGGGACCACCCGCTCAAGTTCGTCCACCAGCGCCCGACCGCCGTGCACTGGGCCGGCTCCGCGACCGAGCAGGGACGGGTCTGGGGCTTCGGCAAGGACGCGCCGCCGGTCGAGGACACCGGCCCCAGGGTGGCCCGCCCGTGGGCCGAGGGCAGCCCCGAGTGGGGTGTGCAGGTGTACTGGCTGGACGATCCGGCGGACCCGGACAACTTCGTCCAGGGCAAGGTCGACCGCATCGTCAAGTACGTCGTCGGGCTGAACGCCAACTCCCTGTCGGTGACCTTCCCGTACTACACGACGGGCACCAGGTCGAACGCCGTCGCCGCCCGGCCGACCACCCCCACCCCGGAGCGGCTGGCCCTGCTGCTGGACGCCGCCCACCGGGCGGGCCTGCGCACCACCATCCGTCCGATCATGGACGAGGACGTCTTCGACTACCTCAACACCCTCAAGTGGCGCGGCAACATCGCACCGACCGACCGGGACGCCTGGTTCGCCAGCTACGCCGCCTTCCTGACGCCCTACCTGAAGACCGCCCAGGAGCACTCCGCGGCCGAGGTCACCATCGGCACCGAGTTCAACTCGCTGGAGGGCGACCCGCGGTGGCCCGGTCTCATCGACCAGGCGCGGAAGACCTTCCACGGCGAGCTGGTGTACGACGCGAACTTCGACAACTGGTCCAAGGGCCCGATAGCGGTACCGGCGGACGGCACGGGCGTGGACGCCTATCCGCCGGCCAAGTCGGCCGGTGACGACGCCCCGGTCGCCGACCTGAGGGCCAGCTGGAACGCCTGGCTCGACAAGCGCGGCAGCGGTCCGCAGCCGACCACCAAGCTCACCGAGGTGGGCATCCCGGCGCAGAAGGGCGCCTACAAGACGCCCGGCGAGTACTACAAGAAGACCGAGCTGAACGAGACCGTCCAGGCGACCTGGTTCACCGCGGTCTGCCAGGTGGCGCAGGAGCGCAAGCTGCGCGGGCTGTACTTCTGGTCGCTGTACTTCGGCATCGACCCGAACCTGCCGACCAACCAGGACACCCCGCGGATGGACTACGCCGGGCGCCCGGCCTCCGAGCAGGCGATCCGCGACTGCTTCGCGCAGACCTACGAACTGCCGCCGTCCTAGGCTCCGGTCAGGGCGCGGTCCGGCCGGGCTTGGCCGAACTCGGCCGGCCCGTGGGCTTGGTGGTGGTCGGCGTCGTGGCCGTCGGAGTCGGCGTGGGTGTGGGCGTCGGTGTCGAGGTCGGCGTCGGGGCGGCCGTGGGCGGCCCCGACGGCGGTCCGGTCAGTCCGTCCGCGATCTGCTGCTCCAGCCACGGCGTCACGAACCGCATGCCGGCCGGAGTGAGGTGCACCCCGTCGTTGGCGGGGGTGACCCAGTGGCCGTCGCGGTCCTTCCACGCGCAGGTCTCGTACGGGCAGAAGAAGGTGTTGAGGTCGACCAGCCGGACGGCGCCGGCGGTGGCCTTCACGTAGGCGGCGACCTGCTGGTCGTAACAGGTGCCCCAGCCCTTGTCGATGGCGCCGTTCTCGACCCGTTCGTTCATCAGCAGCACCCGGGCGCCGGGCGCGCGGCGACGGACCTGGTCCACGGCCTGGGTGAGCTGGGTGGTGTAGCGGCTCCTGTAGTCCTCCTCGCAGGGGCTGAGCCAGCTGCCGTCGAGGTACTGCTCGGCGGCGTCCCAGCCGAGGTGGATCACGACGGCCTGCGGGGCGGCGCCGGTGAGTCGCCGGTCCCACGCGGCGGCCCGGTCGCGGCACTCCCGGCTGGTGTCGAACTCCTCGCCGGAGGTGGTGCGCACCTTGTCCGGGTCGAACACGCCGCAGCCGCTGATCCCGCCGTCGACCACCCGGTAGCGGTCGCCGTGCCGGTAGAGGCCGGTGGCGAGGTCCTGGGCGAAGGAGTCGCCGAGGACGAGGACCGCGGGCTTGCCGCTCGGCCCGGACCGCATGTCGTACTGGACCCAGGCGGGCAGGTACCAGGCGCCGGTGGTGGCCACCGCCGTGGCGACGGCCAGCAGCGGGACGGCCGGGAAGGCCCGCCAGCGCAGCACCCGCAGCTTCTCGGTGCCGGTGTGCATCAGCCAGGCCAGCACCCAGGAGAGCGGTGCGCCGATGGCGAGCAGCAGTTGCGGCGAGATGTCGTCGACGTAGTGCTGGAGCAGCCAGTACACCGGCAGGTGGAGCAGGTAGAGGCTGTAGGAGATGGTGCCGGTGAGCCGCAGCGGGGGCAGTGACAGCAGCCGGACCAGCGGGCCCCGGTCGTGGCAGAGCGAGGCGGCCAGGACGGCGGCCAGCGCCGCGACCGCGGCCAGCCCGCCCTGGTAGAGCAGCGGCTCGTGGTAGCCGCTGACGGACAGGCTGGCCCAGACCAGGCCGCCGAGGGCCGCGGTCCCGAGCAGGGCGGGCGCCAGGGTGTCGGCCGCTCCGGAGCGGTCGAGCAGGCGCCGCCGGGAGCGGGTGGCGCCGTCGCCGCCGGGGGCCGCCGCGCGGACCTGGCGGCGCAGCCGCAGGTGGACGGCGAAGGCGGCGGTGGCGCCGGCCGCGAAGCCGACCGCGCGGGTCTCGGTGCCGAGGTAGAGGCGGTCGCTGTTGTCGCCGTTCCACATCAGCGGGGCGACGAGCGCGGCGACGACGAACAGCCCGGCGGTGACGACGCCGGTCGCGCGCAGCGAGCGGCGGCAGAGACCGAAGACCGCGAGCAGCAGCAGCGGCCAGAGCGCGTAGAACTGCTCGGTGATGCTGAGCGACCACATGGCCGCGAGCGGGTCGATGGAGGCGAAGTGCTGCCAGTAGGCGTCGCCGCGGGCCAGTTGGGCCCAGTTGGCGACCTGGCCGAGCGCGGCGAGCGCCTGCGGGCGGAGGTCCCTGACGTCCCGTAGCGGGCTGACCAGTGCGGACAGCGCGACGACGAGGAGGACGGTGGCGAGCAGTCCGGGCAGCAGCCGCTTGGCCCGGCGGCGGTAGAAGACGCCGAGCCGGATGCCGTCGGTGCGGTCCAGTTCGCGGATCAGCACCAGGGTCACCAGGAAGCCGGAGAGGACGAAGAAGACGTCCACGCCGAACAGGCCGTTCTGGAACCAGTTGGTGTGGTAGAGCAGGACGGAGGCGATGGCGAGGCCGCGCAGCCCGTCGACCGCCGGGAAGCGGACGGAGGGCGGCAGCGGCCCGCGCGGCCGGGGCGCCGGTGCGGGGATCGCGTAGCGGCTGGTGGCCGGGGGCTCGATGCCCCGGGACGTGCGCATGTCCTGGAGCGTGGGGCCGCTCGCGGGCGTGCCGAGGCCGGGCCCGTCGTCCATGTGGTGCGTCCCCCCGGGATCGGTCGGCTGCCGCGACGTGGCATCAGACGTGATCTGTGGTTTATATCAAAAGACGTCCGTTGATCGTCTGTCGGTCACCGGGGAGGAGGAGGGCCGACGACGCCCCGGCCGGGCTCAGAACGCCAGGCTGTAGACCATCAGGTCCATGCCCGGGTACGGGGACCAGTCGCGCTCGGGGGTGCGGCGGAAGCCGGTCCGCTCGTAGACGCGGTGGGCGGCGGTCATCTGCGGGCGGGTGGAGAACGCCATGCCGTCCAGGGCGAGTTCGCGGCTGCGGGCGATGGTGGCGCGGACCAGGGCCTCGCCGACGCCCCGGCCGCGGGCGGCCGCGGCGGTGGCGAGCATCCGGATCTCGCCCTCGCGCGGGCCGGCGATGTCGGCCCACTCGGTGCCGCCGACGGCGTAGGTCACGCAGCCGAGGACCCGTCCTTCGGCCTGGTCGACCGCGACCAGGAGCTCGGCCTCCCGGGCCCGGCGGGCGGCGTCGCGCAGTAGCTCGACGTAGCTGCTCTCGGGCGAGGTGTGGCCGTCGCCGACGAAGGCCTCGACGGTGATGCGGCCGGCGTCGTCGAGGTCCTCCGGAAGGGCCTGGCGGATGAGGATGTCCATCCCGTCAGTGTGCCGGAACCGTCCGGGGTGGTGATCTCCGGGGTGGCCCGGACCGGGAGGGTGGCCGGGTCGGCGGAGGGGCGCAGCGAGGCGGCGGGCATGGTGCCGTACAGCCGGTCCAGGCGTTCCGGGCCGGCCGGGTAGCCGCCCGGGCGGTGCCAGTTGTCGCGGCCGGTGGCGGCGCCGCGGGCGACCTCCCGGCCGATCAGGGTGCCGAGCAGGCCGAAACCGCCGACGGCCCCGACCAGGGCGATTGCGCTTGCGAGAGTGCCGCTGTCCATGGCTCCACTCTGGTCGGGCGGGGCGGCGGCCACGAGTGGCAGGAATGACTGATCTCATCGAAAAACTGCCATCCGGCCCTTCCGTCGCCGGTGCCGGCCGGGGCATCCTGGGCGGCATGCTGAAGAACGTGGTCGCGGTGGTGCTGGAGGAGATCCACCCCTTCGAGCTCGGTGTCGCCTGCGAGGTCTTCGGCCTCGACCGCACGGCCGACGGCCTGCCCGGGTACGACTTCGCGATCGCCGGCGCCCGCCCCGGGCCGCACACGACGCACGCCGGGTTCGCGGTGGACGTCCCGCACGGCCCCGAGCGGCTGGCCGGGGCCGACCTGGTGGTGGTCACCGCGACGGCGATCCGCCCGGAGTACCCGGAGCCGCTGCTGGCGGCGCTGCGCTCGGTGGTGGCGGACGGCGGCAGGGTGCTGTCCATCTGTAGCGGCGCCTTCGTGCTCGGCGCCGCCGGGCTGCTGGACGACCGCCGCTCCACCACCCACTGGCGGCACAGCGAGGACCTGGCCCGGCGCTTCCCGCGGACCGCCGTCGAGCCGGACGTGCTGTACGTGGACGACGACCCGGTGATCACCTCGGCCGGGACGGCCGCCGGCATCGACGCCTGCCTGCACCTGGTGCGCAAGGTGCAGGGCGCCGAGGTGGCCCGGGGGATCGCCCGCCGGATGGTGGTGGCGCCGCACCGGGAGGGCGGGCAGGCCCAGTTCGTGAGCCGCCCGCTGCCCGGCGGCGACGGCGACTCGCTGGCGCCGCTGCTCGACTGGATGCGCCACCACCTGGACCGGGACTGCACCGTCGAGCAGTTGGCCGCCAGGGTCCACATGTCCCCGCGCACCTTCGCCCGCCGCTTCCAGCAGGAGACCGGCACCACGCCGCACCGCTGGCTGACCGGGCAGCGGGTGCTGCTCGCCCAGCGGCTGCTGGAGTCCACCGCCGAACCGGTGGACGCGATCGCCGCCCGCTGCGGCTTCGGCAACGCGGCCGCGCTGCGGCACCACTTCGGGCGCCGGCTGGGGACCACGCCGCTGGCCTACCGGCGCTGCTTCGCCTGCCCGGACGACGAGGCATGACCGGACGACGGGGAGTGACCGGGCGACGAGGCGCGACCGGACGAGGGCGCGTGACGGCTCGTCAATTCTCCAGGGCGAGGTGGTCGACGGTGTTCCAGCGCTCCGGGTGCAGCCGCCCGTCCTGGACGCGCCACAGGCTGGTGGAACAGTTGCGCACCGGCGCGAGCGCGGTGAGCCGTTCCTCGGTGAGCCGCTCCAGCACGTAGCGCAGCATCAGCACCGTGCAGTCGTGCGCGACCAGCAGGACGGGCCGCCCGGCCTCCTCCTCGCAGACGTCCCGCAGCAGGCTGCGCACCCGCAGCGCGACGTCGGCCCAGGACTCGCCGCCGGGCGGCCGGTAGTACAGCTCGCCCATCTTGCGCCGCCGGGCGGACTCCTCCGGGTGCTTGGCCTCGATCGCGGCCCGCGTCAGCATCTCCAGGACGCCCAGCTCGCGGTCGCGCAGCCGCTCGTCGTGGCGCACGGCGAGGGTGACCGGGACGGCGCCGAGCCCGGCGGCCTGGGCGAGCGCGATCCGGGCGGTCTCGGTGGTGCGCACGTACGGCGAGCACCAGACGCTGCGCGGGCGGTCGGTGCTGGGCAGGGCGGCCCACCAGCGGCCGAGCGCCTGGGCCTGCTGCTGGCCGTGCAGCGACAGCGGGATGTCGGCGTCCCGGCAGCTGATCGGGACGCTGAGCGCGCCGGCGGCCTCGGCCAGCTGGAACTCGACGTTGGCGGTGGACTCGCCGTGCCGGGTGGCGATCAGCAGGGACGGCAGCCGGGTGGCCGACGCCGGGCGGTGGGTGGTGAGGTGGTGCGGGCTCTGGGTGGACTGGTGCTGGCCGTTGAGGGTGGTGCCGAGTTCTGCCATGGCCGCGTGCTCCCCGTGGGTCGATCAGTTGCCGGCCGGTCGCCGGTCCGGTCTGGTGGTGCCCTGCGAAGGCGGCTGTTCATACATATGATCGCGCCGCCTTCTCCAGTGTTCACGGAGAGGGCGGCGCGATCACAGGGCGCGTGCGGCGCGAATCAGTGCGCCGCTACGGGCTCCGGCGCGTTCTCCGGCTCCTCGTCGCCGGCCTCGGCGCTGTAGTCGGCGGGCCTGGTCTCGTCCGGGCCCTCGGGTGCCTTGACGGCGCGCAGCACCAGGGTGAGCGCCACCGCGACGATCAGGTTGAGCGCGAAGGCGGTCAGGCCGATGTAGCCGATCTCGCCGATGCCGGGGATCGCGGCCGCGTTGCCGCCGAAGTGCTTGGTGGCGGGGCTCGCGATGCCGTAGGCCTTCCAGGTGCCGTAGGCCATGCCGGCCGCCCAGCCGGCGAACAGCGCCCAGTGGTGGAACCAGCGGGTGAACAGGCCGCCGACGATCGCCACGAAGGTCTGGAGGATCCACAGGCCGCCGAGCAGCTGGAGGTTGATCGCGGCCTGCTTGTCCATGCCGAGCACGAAGACCAGCGCGCCGACCTTCACCAGCAGCGAGACCAGCTTGGCGATCCGGGTCTCGTCCGCCGGGGTGGCGGCGGGCTTCAGCCACTCCTTGTAGACGTTGCGGGTGAACAGGTTGGCCGCCGCGATCGACATGATGGCGGCCGGCACCAGCGCGCCGATCCCGATCGCCGCGAAGGCCACGCCGGTGAACCAGTCCGGGAACATGTCGGCGAACAGCTGCGGCACGGACAACTGGGCGTTGAACTTCTTGTCGCCCTTGCCGACGCCCGCCGCGATGGCCATGAAGCCGAGCAGCGCCAGCAGGCCCAGCATCAGCGAGTACGCGGGCATGATCGCCATGTTGCGGCGCACCGTGCCGCGGGACTTGGAGGCCAGCACACCGGTCACCGAGTGCGGGTACATGAACAGCGCCATCGCCGAGCCCAGCGCCAGCGTCGCGTACGTCCACTGCTTGTCGCCCGGGAGGGTCAGCGAGCCGGCGGACTTGGGGGCGCTGAACTTGTGCGCGGCCGCGTCGAAGATGTGCCCGTAGCCGCCGAGCCGGATCGGGATGTAGATCACCGCGACGATGATCACGATGTAGATCAGGGCGTCCTTGACGAAGGCGATCAGCGCCGGGGCGCGCAGCCCGGAGGAGTAGGTGTACGCGGCCAGCACGCCGAAGGCGAGGAACAGCGGCAGGTCCTTGACGAACCAGTTGGCGTTCTCGCCGCCGCCGACGCCCAGCACGTCCAGGACCGCCTGGATGCCGACGAGTTGGAGCGCGATGTACGGCATGGTGGCCAGGATCCCGGTCAGCGCGACGACCAGGGAGAGCGGCCGCGAGCCGTACCGGCCGCGGACGAAGTCGGCCGGGGTGACGTACCCGTGCACCCGGGAGACCGACCAGAGCCGGGGCAGGAAGAGGAAGACCAGCGGATAGGCGACGATCGTGTACGGCACCGCGAAGAAGCCCGCCGCACCGGTCGCGTAGACCGCCGCCGGGACGGCGACGAAGGTGTACGCGGTGTAGAGGTCGCCGCCGAGCAGGAACCAGGTGACCCAGGTCCCGAAGCTGCGGCCGCCCAGGCCCCACTCGTCCAGGTGCGCCGCGTCGTCCGCGCGCCGCCAGCGGGCGGCGAGGAAGCCCATCACGGTGACCAGGACGAAGAACAGCACGAAGACCGTGAGGGCCGGCACGTTGACGTGGCTCATCGCGCGCCACCCGCCTTCCGCGCCGCCTTGCGGGCCTTCTCGTCCCGGTTGATCAGCAGGTACGCGGCCACGGTGAACACCGCCGACACCGGCACCCAGAGCAGCTGGTACCAGTAGAAGAACGGCACCCCGCCGACGCCCGGGTCGGTCTTGTCGTACGAGGACACCCACAGCGTCGCGACGATCGGCACGAGCAGGGCGAGCCCGGCCAGCACCCGTTCGGGGGTCACTGCGGGCACCCGCTCCCCGGGTGGCTCGGGCATGACAGGTTCGACGGTATCGGGATCAGACGGCATCTTCGGCTCCGCTCCGGAGGGTTCTCCCCGTCGGCGCCGCAGCCCGCGGGGCACCGCACGCCCCCGCGAACCCGCCGAGCAGCACCATCGGTGATCGACAGTCAGTACGGCTGCGCAATCTAGGGCATGGGGTGATCCATGTCACCGGGGTCGGCGCAACTTCCCGCCATCCGGACGGCATCCGGTCGTATTCGACCGGTACTGCCCCTTCCGTGACGCGAACGGGCACCGGCGCGCGCGGGTCGCGCGCGCCGGTGCCCGTGGTGGCGGGGGGAGTGCCCCGCCCGGACTGCTTCGCCCCGGACTGCTTCGCCCGGACTACTCCGGGCGCTTGAGCCGGGTGATGAACTTGTAGCGGTCGCCGCGGTAGATCGAGCGGACCCACTCCACCGGGTCGCCGTCGGCGTCGAAGGAGTGCCGGGAGAGCTGGAGCATCGGCAGTCCGAGGTCGGAGCCGAGCAGGCCGGCCTCGCGCGGGTTGGCGAGGGTGGTCTCGATGGTCTCCTCGGCCTCGGCCACGGTGACCCCGTACACCTCGCGCAGCGCCGCGTACAGCGAGTTGTGCTTGGCGAGGTTGCGCCGCAGCGCGGGGAAGCGCTTGGCGGACAGGTGGGCGACCTCGATGGCCATCGGGTCGCCGTTGGCCAGGCGCAGGCGCTCGATCCGCAGCACCCGGCCGCCGGGCTTGATGTCGAGCAGCGGGGCGAGCCGGTCGTCGGCGGTGATGTAGCCGATCTCGATCAGCCGCGAGGCGGGCTCCAGGCCCTGGGCCCGCATGTCCTCGGTGTAGGAGGTGAGCTGGAGGGCCTGGGCGACCTTGGGCTTGGCGACGAAGGTGCCCTTGCCCTGGATGCGCTCCAGCCGGCCCTCGACGACCAGTTCCTGCAGCGCCTGGCGCACGGTGGTGCGGGAGGTGTCGAACTGGGCGGCCAGCGCGCGCTCGGGCGGGACGGGGGTGCCGGCGGGCTGGGTCTCGGTGAGCTGGAGCAGGTGGCGCTTGAGACCGTAGTACTTGGGGACGCGCGCGGTCGGGTCGGCGCCGGCCTGCGTCGGGAGGTTTTTCACCTCGGGGTCGTTGACCTGGGCGGTGGTTCCCCCGTCGCTGCTCATCGGACCTGTTCTCCCGCTTCTCGCGGGGCCTTTACGGGCCCCGCCACATAGTTAACGGGTGACATCGTTGCATGTATGGCTACGGAACGAATACCTCATCACGCGATGAACGATGTGCGGTGTCGGCTTGATAACGGGTGGTCCGGATCGGTCGAACAGCCGTTGACAGGCCCATTGGTCTAGGCCAAGCTCCAGGCATCTGGTCTACACCACTAGGCCGGTCACTATGAATCCCCCCACCCGCTCGAAGGGGTCCGCGGCACCTTTCCCCCCGCTTTACGTGGGTCTGCCGCTGCCGCCCGACGGGGGTAACCCAGGCATCCCTCAGGAGGATGGCGTGAAGCGTCAGCTCATCGCGGCGGTCGGCGTCGCAGCAATGGTCGTCGGCCTGGCGGCCTGTGGCTCGGACGGCAAGAGCAAGGACAACGCCGGTTCGAACTCGTCGTCCGCGGCGGGCGCCAAGAACTACAGCGGCAAGACGCTGAAGGTGTGGCTGATGACCGGCTCCGCCCCGAAGGGCTGGACCGACGCGGTCAAGAGCGAGTTCGAGACCACCTACCCGGGCTCCAAGGTCGACTTCCAGATCCAGGAGTGGGACGGCATCGGCCAGAAGGTGACCGCCGCGCTGTCCGAGGGCTCGGTCGACGTCGTCGAGCTCGGCAACACCCAGACCTCCGGCTACGCCGCCTCGGGCGGCCTGCTCGACATCACCAAGGACAAGTCCGCCCTGGGCGGCGACGGTTGGAACGCCAACCAGAACGAGGCCGCCCAGCTGGACGGCAAGCAGTTCGCCGCCCCGTGGTGGGTCTCCAACCGCGTCGTCGCCTACAACAAGGACCTCTGGGCCAAGGCCCAGCTGACCGACGCGCCGAAGACCCTGGACGAGTTCTACGCCGACCTGGACAAGCTGAAGGCCACCGAGGGCGTCGTCGACCCGATCTACCTGCCGGGTCAGGAGTGGTACACCTACTTCGGCCTGCTCGCCGGTGAGGGCGGCAAGATCGCCAAGAAGGACGGCGACAAGTGGGTCGGCGGCCTGTCCTCGCCCGAGGCGCAGAAGGCCTTCGAGACCTACAAGAAGCTGCAGGGCTACTCGGCCACCGGTCCGAAGGACAAGGACGAGGCCACCCCGCAGCAGAAGGACGTCTTCGGCAAGGGCAACGTCGGCACCATGATCGCCCTCGGCTGGGAGCTCCCGGCGGAGAAGGACATGCCGAAGGACAAGATCGGCTTCTTCCCGCTCCCGGGCAAGACCGCTGACAAGCCCTCCGGCGTCTTCCTCGGCGGCTCGAACCTGGCGATCGGTGCGCAGAGCAAGAACACCGACATGGCCAAGGACTTCCTGAAGATCGCCCTCAACGACAAGAACGAGGGTGCGGTCGCCGCCGCCGGCAACATCCCGAACAAGGCCGCGCTGAACAGCCAGCTCACCGGCGACTTCGCGAAGGCCGCCCAGTCCGCCTCGGCGGTCGGCGCGGTCACCCCGATCACCCCGAACTGGGCGAGCGTCGAGGACAAGCCGAACCCGATCAAGGAGTTCCTGACCGCCGCCCTCCAGGGCGGCGACTACGCGGCCACCGCGAAGAAGTACGACGACGAGATCGCGAAGCGGCTCAACCAGAAGCAGTAGGCACCGAGCGGCGGGGGGGGGGGGGGGCCCCCCCCCGGGGGGGGGGGGGGGGGGGCGGGGGGGGGGGGCCGCGGGGGGGGGTGGAGGC
>NZ_JBFBIR010000050.1:0-63996 GCF_040685715.1 Kitasatospora sp. NPDC088264 | reverse complement strand
CTTCAACTGCGACGGCGACGACTACTGGACGCCGGAGACCGTCCGGGCGTGGTGGCACGGGCGGGACGCCGTCCGGGAGTGGATCGCCGCCGAACCTCCGGGAAGCGGTGCTGCTCGACCAGCCGGGCGAAGCCGTCCCACAGGGCCGGATCCGCCGGCTCACGCAGGTCGTGGAGCGTGACGCCGGCCAGGCCCCTGGGCGCGTCGCAACCGCCCGCCCGGGCCAGTTCGACGCCGGAGCCGAGCAGCGCCGCCGGCTTGCCGTGGCGCAGCGCCTCGGCGAGGAAGCGGACGGCGTCCGGATCGGCGGCCAGCGCGGGCCCGGCGCCGTCCGGAACCACCACCGCGTCGTACAGCACCGAGGCGGTGGTGGGCAGCGGGCGGTCCACCGGCAGAGGGTCACCGCCACGGGCGGCCACGTGACCGCCGTGCGCGGCCAGCGTCTCCACGACGGCGCCCTGCGCACCCAGCCGCTCGTGCGCGGCCCGTACCTGGCCTCCGTCGACCCCGGGCGCGGTCAGCACGGCGACCTTGCGGGTACGGATGCCGCTGCCGCGCAGATTCTCCAGGCTGAGCGCCGGGGAGACCCGGGAGCCCGCCGCCTCGCCGCCCTTCGCCGCCGCCCGGTCCTCGGGCGCCGGCTGCGGCTCGGGCACGCCGATGCGCCGGGCGACCTCCGCCGCCAGGTCGGGGTCCACGCGCACCAGGTTGCCGACCATCCGGCGCCGTACCTCCTCGTCGCCCACCTTGCCGAGCTCGAACGCGAACGCGGCGGTGATGTGCCGCTGCTCCCAGCCCGCCATGCTGCGCCAGAACAGCGCGGCCTGGCTGTAGTGGTCGGCGAAGCTGGGGCTGCGCCGCCGGATCGCCCTGCCGTTGACCCGTTCCTGGTAGTGCTGGAACACCCCTTCCGGCAGGTGGCCGCCGCCCATGGTGAACGGGCAGCCGCCGCCCACCGAGTTCGGTGCGTAACTCGTCCCCGGGTGGACGACCTGCTGGCCGTAGCCGTCGCGGTGGTTGGTCCGCACGTCGGCCAGCGGGCGGTTGACGGGCAGTTGGCCGAAGTTGGGGCCGCCCAGGCGGATCAGCTGGGTGTCCAGGTAGGAGAAGTTGCGGCCCTGGAGCAGCGGGTCGTTGGTGAAGTCGATCCCGGGCACGACGTTGGCGGTGTGGAAGGCCACCTGCTCGGTCTCGGCGAAGAAGTTCTGCGGGTTGCGGTCGAGGACCATCCGCCCCACCGGGCGCACCGGCACCAGTTCCTCCGGGATCAGCTTCGTGGGATCCAGCAGGTCGAAGGGGAAGGCGAACTCGTCCTTCGCCGTGACCAGTTGGACACCGAGCTCCCATTCGGGGAAGTCCCCCGCCGCGATCGCCTCCCACAGGTCCCGGCGGTGGAAGTCCGGATCCCGCCCGGCGGTGATCTGGGCCTCGTCCCACACCTGGGAGCAGACGCCGAGCCGCGGTCGCCAGTGGAACTTGACGAACGTGCCGCGCCCGTCCCGGTTCACCAGGCGGAAGGTGTGCACACCGAAGCCCTGCATCATCCGGTAGCTGCGCGGGATGGCCCGGTCGGACATCACCCACATCAGCATGTGGGTGGACTCGGGCTGGAGCGAGCAGAAGTCCCAGAAGGTGTCGTGCGCGGAGGCGCCGGTGGGGATCTCGTTCTGCGGTTCGGGCTTCACCGCGTGGACGAAGTCCGGGAACTTGACGGCGTCCTGGATGAAGAACACCGGCATGTTGTTGCCCACCAGGTCGTAATTCCCGTGCCGGGTGTAGAACTTGGTGGCGAAGCCGCGGACGTCCCGTACGGTGTCGGCGGAGCCGCGCGGGCCCTGCACGGTCGAGAAGCGCACGAACACCGGGGTGCGGCGCCCGGCCTCCTGGAGGAAGTCGGCGCAGGTGAACCCGGCGAGCGACTCGTACGGTTCGAAGAAGCCGTAGGCGCCGGCGCCGCGGGCGTGCACCACGCGTTCGGGGATGCGCTCGTGGTCGAAGTGGGTGAGCTTCTCGCGGAGGTGGAAGTCCTCCAGCAGGGTGGGGCCGCGGTCGCCGACGATGAGCGAGTTGTCGGTGTCGTCGACGCGCACACCCTGGTCGGTGGTGAGCGGGCCGTCCGGGTCGGGGGCGCGGAAGGCGTCGAGTGCGGCGTCCTTGGCGTCGGTGGTGTTCTTGGCGTCCGTGGCGTCCGTGGCGTCCGTGGCGTTCTTGGCGTCGGGTCCGGGGTCGGCGGGCGGCTCGGGCTGGGGGGTTTCGGGGTTGATGGGCATGTCGCGATCTCCGTCCTGGGAACGGCGCGGGGCGGCCGGGCCGGCGGCCCCCGGCTCGTGTCGGCGGGGCGGCTGCCCGGTGGGTGGCCCGGCAAACCGCGCGCGAGCGGCCGTCGGTGCCGCAGCAGGAGGTCAGCGGTGCTGGGCAGAGGCGCGCGGTGTTTCAGTGCGGTGTTTCAGTGCGGTGTTTGACGAAGGAGCCTCGGGGGACACGCCTGGGTCGGGAGGGGAAGCCTCTGAGTGAGGAGACGAGCAATGTCGAACGATGCCATCGTCCTGTTGAGGGAGGACCACAAGGAAGTCCGCCGCCTGTTCCGCCAGTACCGGGAACTCGCCGCCGGGGACGGGGACGGAGACGGTGGGGGCGACGCGCGGCACGAGACGGTCGAGCGGATCGTGGAGGCGCTCACCGTCCACACCTACCTGGAGGACGAACTGGTCTACCCCAGGATCCGTCAGGAGGTTCCCGGCCTCGCCGAGGACATGGACCGCGCCCGGCAGGAACACCACGTCGCCGACCTGCTCTGTGAGGAGCTGAGCCGGATGAGCCCCGGCGACGAGGGCTACGACGCCAAGACCGCCGTCCTGATCGACGCGGTCGACCGGCACATCGAGCAGGAGGAAGGCTCCTGGTTCCCGATGGTCCGGGCCGCATTCGGCCGCAAGGAACTCCAGGAGATCGGCGAGCGGATGCAGGCCATGCGCGAGACCGCGCCGCGCCGCCCGTCCAGTGGCGGCGTGCTCCACCGCATCGCCAACGCGATCGAGGGCTGACGACGGTGCGACGCCGCGACCACGAAAAGCGGGAAGGAGCACGCGAATTCCTCTCATGTCTCAGCCAACGCGACCGTCCTATCCTGAGGGCGTGGAAGAACAGCCGGCAATCGGGCGCCAGTGGACGTTCCTGACCAATCACGCGCGCGTCCTGGTGCAGATCGCCCGGGACCCGGGCATCAGGGTGCGCGACATAGCGACCAGCTGCCTGCTGACCGAACGAGCGGTCCAGCGGATCATCGCCGACCTCGAAGCGGCGGGCTATCTCAGCCACCACCGCGTCGGACGCTCCAACGTCTACCGCGTCCTCGACGGCAAGCAGCTGCGCCACCCCGCCGACAGCGGCCCGACGCTGGCGGAACTGCTGGCCGTCCTGCTGCGCTGACCGCTCCGCCCGCCCACCCGCTCCTCGGCCGGCACGGCGTGCTCGGTCTCTCGTAGGAACCCGAGGGCACGCCGAGGGCACGCCGAGGGCACGCCGAGGGCATGCCGATGACACGCATGGCCGAACCCGATTGCACGCATTGCCATTGACGAATTTCCGTTCACGTATCGGTTGACGTGAGAAGGGATTCGGCAGACGCTGGAGATGTCGTCCCACGGCTCACAGGCAGGAGAAGAGACCATGCGCGGTAAGCCGCCCGTGGCGCGTTCCGCTGCCCCGACCCCGACTCCTCCACCCCCCGCGCCGCCCCCGGTCAATGGGAGCGTGCCCACAGACCTGCACGTCGCCGAGGGCCTGCTGGTCCGGCTCGCCGTCGAAGGGGACCGGGTCCGTGCGACGGTCCGCGGCGAGATCGACCTCGACGTCGCCGGCGGCCTGGACGAGACCCTCGGACGCGCGTTGCAGGCCAGCGGCACCGGGCTCGACGTCGACCTGTCCGGCGTCCCCTTCTGCGACAGCTCCGGCCTCAACCTCCTGCTGGGCCTGCGCAGCACCGCGCACCGTACCGACCGCACCCTCGCGATCACCGCGGCCAGCACCCAGGTCGAGCGCCTGCTCGCGATCACCGAGACGACCGGCCTCTTCACCCCCGCCGCCACCGAACGCCCCGCCGGCCCCCCGCACACCGAGAACGCAGACCCCTGACCGCACGCGGGCCACCCCGCACCACCGCAAGCCGAGAACCATGGACCCCGTCCGCCGCTACGCCATCGCCCTGCCCGGCGCGCCCGGCGCCCACGCCGCAGCGCACACCGTCATCGTGCACCTCACCGACCAACTGGGCCCCGCGCGCGAACCCGTCTACGAGGACGCCACCGGCCTGTTCCGCGTCCAGATCCGGGGCACCATCGCGGAAGTCCTCGCCGCGCCGGCCGAGTACGGAACCATCCACCCCTGCCTGGAAGCCGTTCCCATGCCCTGACCGCACTCCGGGCCGCTGGTGGACCCGCTGGCACCCCGGCAGGCGTGGGGGCGTCCGTCGCGCCTGAAACCGTCCTGCCGCAGGCCGTTCCACCCATGGTCGCTGCCGCGGGCCGGGGCCGGGAGGACACGTTCTTCCAGGGAAAAACATGTCCTCCCAGCTCGCGCGGCGCCCTGGCACAGTGGCCGGTGTGAGCACGGACAACGACAAGCGCCGGGAGTTCGCCACGTTCCTGCGTGCCCGGCGCGCGGAGGTCTCCCCCCGACAGGCCGGACTTCCCGTGTACGAACGGTCGCGCAAGGTGGCCGGGCTGCGCCGGGAGGAGGTGGCCGGGCGGGCCGGGATCAGCGTGGACTACTACACCCGCCTCGAACAGGGCCGGCTGCCCGCACCGTCCGGCAGTGTCCTGGACGCGCTGGCCCGCGCCCTGCTGCTGGACGACGACCAGCGTGACTACCTGCGCCAGCTGGCCGACCTGGCCCCGGCCCGCCGACAGCGGCGTTCACAGCACCAGGTCGTGCCCGCCGCGGTGCTGGCCGTACTGGCCGATCTGCGGACCACGCCCGCCGTGGTCCTGGGCCGGTTCATGGACATCCTGGCCTGGAACGACCTCGCGGCCGAGCTGCTGCTCGACTTCGCCGCGGTCCCCGAGGAACACCGCAACTACCTGTGGCTGACGTTCCTCGACCCGCGGACGCGCGAGCGCGTGCCGGACTGGGACCTGTCGGCGGGCGAGTGCGTCGCCTACCTGCGGATGGACGCCGGCCGCTACCCCAGCGACCCCAGGCTCGCCGAACTGGTCGCCGAGCTGAGCGCCGGGGACTCCGACTTCCAGCACTGGTGGACCACGTACCGGGTCTCCGGCAGGAGCTTCGGGAGCAAGCGCATCCTGCACCCGGTCGTCGGCGAGGTCCGGCTGGACTGGCAGGTCCTCACCGTCGCCCAGGAACGCGACCAGTTCCTCGCGGTCATGCCCGCCGCCGACGAGGAGAGCAGGCAACGGCTCACAGCCCTGAGCACACCGTAGGAACGCGCACGGCGCGACCGTGCGGTCCCACCCACCCGGAAAGGAGGTGAAGGCGCGAGGAGCCCCGGATCACGAGGGCCCGACGCCTTCACAGCACGCCATGACGACCACACTCATCACCGGAGCCACCCGCGGGATCGGCCTGGAGGCCGCCCGCCAACTGGCCGGGGCCGGACACACCGTCTACCTCGGTGCGCGCGACCTGGAACGGGGCCGGGAAACCGCCGAGCGGATCGGCGCCCGCGCGGTGCAGCTCGACGTCACCAGCGAGGAGTCCGTCCAGGCCGCCGCGCGGCTGATCCGCGAGGAGGCGGGCGGGCTCGACGTCCTGGTCAACAACGCCGGAATTCCCGGCAGGTGGAACCCGCCTGCCGAGATCACCGCCGACGACATGGAGACCGTCTACGCCACCAACGTCTTCGGCCTCGTCCGCGTCACCCACGCCTTCCTGCCGCTGCTGGAGGCCGCCGACCACCCCGTCATCGTGAACGTCAGCAGCAGCGGCGGCTCCCTCGCCCGGTGCAGTGACCCCGCCGGCCTTGAGGCGACCTTCCCGATGGTGGCCTACTGCTCGTCCAAGAGCGCGGTCAACATGATCACCGTCCAGTACGCCAACGCCTTCCCGGACATGCGGATCAACGCCGTCCACCCGGGGGCCGCCGCCACCGATTTCAACCCCCGCGGCACCGTGTCGGCCGAGCAGTGCGCCAAGATCATCGTCCGGATGGCCACCATCGCCCCCGACGGCCCCACCGGAGGGTTCTTCGAGGAGGAGGGCCCCGTCCCGTGGTGACCGTGGTGACCGCGGGGTCACACGGTTGACCGGTGGGGTCTCGCCCCGGCCACGGCGTGCCGCACCCCGTGGCCGGGGCACGATCACCACCCTGGAGCGGTGAACGACTCCACCGGGATGCCGGCCCCGGCCGGACACGGGTACCGGGCGAGCTGGTTCGAGCTCTTCTTCGACCTGGTGTCCGCAGTCCTCCCCGCAGGACCGCTGCTCCCCGCCTGGGCCACGATCGCGGTCACGGCGACCGTCCTCATCGCGATCACCGCAGTAGCCACCCGGTACGGGCCCCCGACCCACTGACGATCGATCAGCCACGGACAGCACCCTCGTGACGCCGCGAGACCCGCACTCCGGCCGCCTCGGCCGACTACCGACAGGGAACGACGCCCATGAGCAACCTCGCACTCGTCACCGGCGCCACCTCCGGAATCGGCAGGGCATTCGCCGAGCGGCTGGCCGGCGACGGCTACGACCTGGTGCTGGTCGGCCGGCGCCGGGAGCGGCTGGAGGAGTTCGCCGCCGCCCACACCGGGGTCGAGGTGCGATCCGTGGCCGCCGACCTCTCCACCGGCGAGGGCATCGACACCGTGGCGCGGATCTGCGCGGCCGAACCGCTGACACTGCTGGTCAACAACGCGGGAGTCGCCCACTACATGCCGCTCGCCGACCTGCCTGCGGATCTGGCCCGCGAACTGGTCGACGTCAAGGTTCTCGCCCCCACCCTGCTCACCCGTGCCGCCGTCGCGGGCATGCAGGAACGCGGCCGGGGCGCGATCATCAACGTGGCCGGCATGATCGCCTTCAGTGGACCCGCCCCGCAGTCCCAGCTGCCCCGCCGCGCCGTCTACGCCGGTGCCCTGGCCCACCTGGTCGCGATGAGCCAGACCCTGTCCGCCGAGCTCGAAGGCACCGGCGTCCAGGTCGAGGTCGTCTGTCCGGGGGTGGTGGCCACCGAGTTCCACGAGCGCCAGGGCCTCGATCTCAGCGCCGTACCCAGGATGAGTGCCGAGGACGTCGTCACCGCGGCCCTGCGCGGCCTGCAACTCGGCGAGGTCGTCTGCGCGCCCGGTGTCGAGGACGCGAGCCTGCTCGATGCCGTCTTCCGGGCCGAGCTGGCGGCGTTCGGCGCGCAGAGCCCCGAACTCGCCACCCGCTACCGGGCCGGCTGACCCGTACCCGCCCCTCGGTGGCCGGGCGTCGGCTACCGAGGGGCGGTGCTTCCTTTCGTGGCGCGGGCGTCAGTCGGCCTGCGGCGGATCTATCCGGACCACCAGCCGGCTCGGGCCGTTGCCGGAGGCGGTTGCCCGCTCGGCGGGGTGGGTGACGGGGCGGTCGGCGGGGTGCAGGGTGACGTTCTCCGGGTAGAGCCGGCCGAGCAGGGCCAGGACGACGAGGTCGCCCTGGCCGGTGGCGTCCAGGACGGCGTCACCCGCCTGCGTCCACACCAGCCCCGATGCGCGCAGGGCCGTCCACACGTCCGCGGCGGCGGGCGGGTCGGCGACCGGTGCGTCGGCGGGCACGTCGCCCGTGGCGCCGTCCGGCCGGTGGGCGAAGCGGTGGCCGCGCAGGGCCTGGCCGAGGTCGACGCGGGCGGTGGCGCCGTCGTGGGTGAGCTCGATGGCGGCGGTGCGGGCCCCGCCGGCGACCGGCCCGGCGACGACGCGGCCGGTGATGCGGCCGGTGAGCGGACCCGGTGCGGCGGTGGCGGGCGGCAGGTGCTCGACGAGGGTGCGCGGCGCGGCGTAGTAGTCCCGCAACTCGGCGACGTGCGTGACGGTTTCGTCGGCGGCCGGGTCGGGACGCCAGGTCAGCAGGTACCGGGGGGCGGTCAGGGGCGGCTGGTCGAGGACGGCCGGCAGGACGGTGCCGCCGCTCGCCTCGAAGCCGTAGCCGGCCGGGCCGGAGGGGTTGGGGGCGCCGAGGGTGCCGGACGAGCCGGAGCTGCCGGAGGTGCCGGTGACGGCGTGGCGGGCGAAGGCCACGATGCTGGCGTGCCGGATCCGGCGGACCAGGAGTTCGGTGAGGAACGCGTCCCGGGCCGGTTCGATGTGCCGCAGCCCGGTCGGAGTGATCAGCAGCGGGACGTCCTGCCAGTTGGTGAAGGGCAGCAGGGCGTCGCGCAGCAGGACGACCTGGTGCAGCCACTCGTTGTAGAGCTGCATCGTGACGGGTCCGCCACGGCGGCCGAGGAGCAGGTCGGTCGCGGGAGGGGTGAGCAGGTGGCCGTAGCAGTGGCTGCGGACGACCAGCGGGCCGGCGGGCAGCGCGATCCGGTCGGCGAGCAGGCGCTCCAGGGCCGCGGCGGCCCAGGAGGCGAGCTCATGGCCGATCTCCTCGGCCTGCGCGCCCAGTTCGCGAGCGGCCGGGGCGCTGCCCGGTCCGACGGCCAGCGGCAGGGAGGTCTCCCGGCTCCCGAGGGCGAGGGTCGCGCGGATCTGGGCCTCCAGCACCTCGCCGTCGGCGGCGGTGAGGGCGTTGTCATCGATGACGCCCTGGAGCAGCGGCTCCGTGGCCGTGAAGAACTCACGGGCGGTCAGGGCGGTGCCGGCCGCGGGGAAGGTGTTCCAGCGGCTGCCGCCGAGGGCGGGCGTACTCGGGGTGGGTGCGATGGGCACGGGTCCTCCGAAGTGTCGATGGAGCGTTGCGATCGAGCAGAGGTGGAGCGTTTCGATGGAGCAGGAGTGGAGCGTTTCGATGGAGCAGGGATGGAGCGGCGGATTCCGCGGGTGCGGGGCCCGGCCCTTATCTGGATCGTGCGATACAGATTGCGGACATGAAAAAATCAGTCGAGGGCGGTCAGCGCGACCTCCACGACGGGTGCGAGGGCTTCGGGGTCCGGTGTGATCTTCGAGGAGACCAGCAGCCCGTTGAGGAAGGTGACGAAGAAGGCGGCGAGGCTCTGCGGGTCGTGCCGCGCCGCGATCTCACCCCGTTCCGCCGCGACCCGCAGCACCTCGGCGAGCGCGTCCCGGCTGACATCCTGCATGTCCCGTACGGTGCGCCGGATCGACGCGTCCCCCGGTAGGCGCTCGCAGGCGGCATTGACCGCCAGACAGCCCCGGCCGCCGTGCTCGGCGGCGATGCGGACCCGCTCCATCAGCATCGTGCGGATCGCCGAGCGGGCGTCCGCCCCCTCCTCCAGGCTGCGCAGGGCATCCGCCGCGAGGGTGGCGCGGTAGTGGTCCAGCGCGGCCCGGTACAGGCCGGCCTTGTCGCCGAACGCCGCGTACAGGGAGCCCTGCCCGATCCCCAGGTGCTGGGTCAGGTCGCGCACCGAGGTCGCCTCGTAGCCGCGCGTCCAGAACAGCTCCATGGCGCGGCTCACCGCCGCCTCGGTGTCGAACTCCCGGGTCCTTGCCATGGTTTCACCGTAGCCTATCTGGATCGGATGCTCCAGATAGAGCGAGCCGCGCTCCTCCCGGGCGAGGCCTCCGCAGAACCGCCGGATGACCCGTGCGGCAGGTGACGACAGCGCGACGGGCGGTCCGTCGGCGCGCCGAGGATCGTGGCGCACCGACGAACCGCCCGGGGCCTCAGCCGAACCAGCGGGCGAGGGCCGTGTCGAGCGGGGTGCCGTCGGTGTCGGTCCAGGCGAGGTAGCCGTCGGGGCGGACCAGGAGGGCGCCGGCGCCGTCCACGTCCTCGTCGGTCTTCGCCATGACGTGCTCGACCCGGTCGGACCGGTCGCCGACCGACCGCCGCCTGCCGTCGAGGGAGAGCAGCAGGCCCCGGCCGGAGCGCATCAGCCGGCTCGCCCGGGTCGGGCCGTCCTCGGTGGTCAGGTCCAGGTCGATCAGCCGGGGGCCGACGCCGGGGTACCGGAGGTCCAGGCCGGACATCATGCCCGAGACGTACCGGTTGGTGTCGGGCAGGCCCAGCAGCTCGGTCACGAGCTCGCGGACCGTGCCGAGTTCCTCGTCCCGGCCGGGATTCATGATCACGGCCTGGGCCCGGGTGTGGCGCAGCACGCGCGCGGCGACGGGGTGCCGCTCCTCGTGGTAGCTGTCGAGCAGGCCGGCGGGCGCCCAGCCGCGGATCGTGCCGGCGAGCTTCCAGCCCAGGTTGACCGCGTCCTGGAGGCCCAGGTTCACGCCCTGGCCGCCGATCGGCATGTGGATGTGCGCCGCGTCCCCGGCGAAGAACACCCGGCCCTCGCGGTAGCGCTCGACCTGGCGGACGGCGTCGCCGAACCGGGAGGCGGCGCGCAGTTCACCCAGTTCGGTGTCGGGGCCGTACACGGCGTGCAGCGCCTCGCGGACCTCGTCGGCCGAGACCGGCGTCTCGCGGTCCGGGCCCTGTCCGGAGAGCCTGCCGAACAGTATCCGGTACAGGTCCGGGCCGATGGGGTGCAGGATCGAGTGGAAGCCGCCGGCCACGCGGGTGTACTGGCTGAAGTGCTTGCGCTCGGTGGGGACCGTCTCGGACCGGGAGGCGAGGGTGATGTCGGCCGCCACGGCGGACATCCGGCGCTCCCGGCCGGGGAACGGGACGCCCAGCAGCCGGCGGACCGTGCTGTGCCCGCCGTCGCACGCGACGAGGTAGCGGCCGCGGATCTCACCGTCGCCGCCCCGGACCTCACCGTCGCCCCGGATCTCACCGTCGCCGCCCCGGACCTCACCGTCGCCCCGGACCTCACCGCCGTCGGGGGCGTCACCGCCGCCCGGGGTGCCGTCGGCGTGCCACGTGACCGTGATCCCCTCCGCGTCCTGCGCGACCGCCGTCACCTCGTGGCCGCGGAGCACGGGCACGCCCTGCTCGCCGAGGAGCCGCTCGAGGTGGGCCTCCAGCCGGATCTGCGGAACGTTGACCGGGTGGGGGTACCGGGTGCGCCAGGGCCGGCAGTCCAGCTCGACCGGCAGGGTGGCGAAGTGCCCGCCGGTGGTGCTGTCGGACGGCTCCTGCGCGAGCAGCGGCTCCAGCAGCCCGCGCAGGTCGAGCACCTCGGCGGTGCGCGGCTGGAGTCCGCCCGCCCGGGACTGGGTGCTGTGGGTGCGCTGCTTCTCGACGACGACGGCCGGCACTCCGGCCAGCGTCAGCTCGTACGCCAGCATCAGCCCGGTCGGGCCCGCCCCCACCACGATGACCTCGGTTCGCACGATGACCTCCCGAAAGAAGAAACTGGGTGCAATTCTGCACTCAGTCTACCACAAGGTAGACTGAGTGCATGAATCAGCAGATGGGCCTGCGGGAACGCAAGAAGGAACGCACCCGGGAGACGATCGCGGCGACGGCGATCCGCCTCTTCCTCGACCGGGGCTTCGACCAGGTCTCGATCACCGAGATCGCGGAGGCGGCGGAGGTCTCCCGGCGGACCCTCTTCGCGTACTTCCCGACGAAAGAAGACCTCGTACTCCAGCGGTTCGCCGACCACGAGAGCGAAGCGGCCCGGACGGTGCGCGCCCGCCCGGCCGGCCAGCCGCCGCTGGAAGCGCTGCGCGCGGCCATGCTCGACGCCCTGGCCCGTCGCGACCCGAACACCGGCCTGTGCGACGACCCCGAGGTGATGGCCTTCCTCCGCATGATCGTCGAGACCGAGAGCCTGGCGGCACGGATCATCCGCTACGCGGCACGCGGCAGCGACGAGCTGGCCGAGGCACTGCTGGAGGCCGACGTCGACCCGCTCGACGCCCGTCTCGTGGCCACCCAGGTGATCGTGGTGCAGCGGGAACTGGCGGTCATGAACCAGGAACGCCTGGCCGACGGCACGTCCGCCGACGACCACTACCCGGAGGCCGTCCGCGCCGCCGAGCGGGCCTTCGCCCTGCTGCGCGACGGACTGGGGCAGCACGGGTAGGGCCTGGGTGCATCGGCCTCCCGGAGCACTCCGAACTGTCGGGGGCGGGCGTCATAATCGCCACTGCCGTGATCACCGGACCTGCTGGAGGCCCCCGTTGTCCTCGTCGTCGTCCTTGCCGTCCTTGCGGCCCTCGTCGTCCTCGCTGTACGACTTCGCGACCTGGGAGCCCCTGCTGCGGCTCCTGCGGGCTGACCACGCGCAGGCGCTCGCCGCGCCGGGCGGCGAGGTGGCGGGGCTGATCGGCCGGCAGGGGTGGAGCGTGCCGGTGAGGATGCGGTTCCCGGAGGCCGGGCGCGCCATGCTGGTGTCCGACAACCAGGAGGCGCACGACGCGATCGACCGCGTCCGGGCCGCGCTCACCGAGGCCGGGATCGGCGATGTCGCCTTCGCCGCGGAGATCCCGCCGAGCGGGAAGGCGGTGCTCCATCTGTTCGACCACGGCCCGGCCGTCGACCCGGGCATCGGCAACGCCCACCCGGGCGCGCTCACTCTGGTCGAGGGCGCGGTGCCCGAGCCGTGGCGGCGCCTGCCCGAGCCGGTGCCCGGGGCGAGGCCGGCCCCGTCCGTGGACCTGGAGGTCCTGACCCTCGGAGGGTGGCGCGGCGAACCGGTCAGTCTGAACCCTCTCGTCGGGCTGCCCCGGCTCCGCACCCTCTACGCCGGCCCCGGGGCGCTCACCGACCCCCGGGAGGTCGCCCGGCTGACCGGACTGGAGTTCCTGGAGCTGACCCCGGAGGACTGGCGCTGCCTCCTCGACGCCGGCGCCGTCCCGCGCGGCCTGTCGGCCGCCGCCATCGAGGCCCCGAGCGATCACGACCTGCGCCCGATCATGGCCCTCGCGAACGAACTCCTGACCCTCTGGGAGCGCCCCCTGATCACGGAGACCGTCATCGAAGGCGACCTCGGCCCGCTGCCGTAGCCCTGTCACGGATCTCGTGTGCCCGGGAGAGCGAGGCGGCCCTGCTGGGGTGCCGCTGTCACTTTCGCGGGGGCGGCGGGGAGTCGGGCTTCTCGCGGTAGAGGTCGATGGCGAGGGCGACTGCGGCGTGGGTCGCGGGGTGGGGGTCCTGGCGGCGCCAGATGAGGTGGACGGGGACGGGGGCGGCGTTGCGCAGGGGGCGGTAGACGATGCCGTCGCGGCGGTACTGGGCGGCGGTGGCCTGGGGGGTGACGCCGATGCAGCGGCTGGTGGCGATGGCGGCGAGCCAGTCGTCGATGTCGTGGGTGTAGATGACGGCGGGCCGCTGCTCCTCGGGCCACAGGTTCAGGGCGGTGGTGCCGGTTCGGCGGTCGATGGCGAGGGTGCGGGCGGGGATCTCGTCGAGGCGGATGCTGCGCCGGCGGGCCCACGGGTCGTCGGAGGCGAGTGCGACGATGCGGTGTTCGTGGCCGACCAGGGCGTGTGACCAGGGCTTCAGGTCGAGCGGGGCGCGGACGACGGCGAGGTCGCACATGCCTTCGGCCAGCCCGCCGGTGGGGGAGTTGTGGCGGACGAGGCGCAGCTCGACCTCGGGGTGGCGCTCGTGCCAGCGGCGCTGGAAGTCGGTGGTGTGGCGGCCGAAGGCGGACCAGGCGTGGCCGAGGTGGAGCCGGGCGTGGCCGGCGGTCGCTTCCTCGACCAGGTCGTCGGCGCCGGCGAGCAGGACGCGGGCGCGGGCGAGGACCCGCACGCCGGCCGGCGTGGGCGCGATCGTGCGGCTGGTGCGGTGCAGCAGCCGCACCCCGAGGAACTGTTCCAGGGCGTGCAGGTTGCGGGAGACGGCGGCCTGGGAGATGCCCAGCTCGGGGCCGGCGTCGGTGAAGCTGCCGGTGTCGATGATGGCGACCAGGCAGCGCAGGTGCTTCAGTTCCAGATCGGCGGGACTTCGTCGTCGCTCATCCATACGCCCAGCGTATCAATGGGCCGGTGAATGCATTTTGCGTATGACTACGTCGGCTCCACTGTGGAGGGCATGGTGCTGAAGAGTTCTCACGACGCCGCTACCGCCCGGGGTGACGGGCGCCTGGCCGGGGTGGCGCTGATGCTGGGCTCCGGCCTGTCCAACCAGGCCGGAGCGTCGATGGCGGCGCTCGCCTTCCCGGTGATCGGCCCCGCGGGTGTGGTGGCCGTCCGTCAGTGGGTGGCCGCCGGGGTGCTGTGGGCGGTCGGCAGGCCGCGGCCGCGGTCGTTCACGGCGGCGCAGTGGCGTCCGGTCCTCGGGCTCGCGGTGGTGTTCGCCGTGATGAACCTGTCCCTCTACACGGCCATCGACCGCATCGGGCTCGGGCTGGCCGTCACCCTGGAGTTCCTCGGTCCGCTCGCGGTGGCCCTGATCGGCTCGCGCCGGCGCCTCGACGCCCTGTGCGCGGTGGCCGCCGCGGCCGCGGTGGTCGTCCTGGCCCGGCCCTCGCCGTCCACCGACTACCCGGGCATCGCCCTGGCCCTGCTCGCGGCGGTGTGCTGGGCCGGCTACATCCTGCTCAACCGTGTCGTCGGCCGCCGCCTGCCCGGGCTGGAGGGCTCGGCCGCCGCCGCCGCGCTCTCGGGGGTGCTCTACCTTCCCGTCGGGATCGTGGTGCTGTGGCTCCGTCCCCCGACCGCCGCCGCCCTGGCCTGCGCGCTGGCCGCCGGCGTGCTGTCCTCGGCCGTGCCCTTCCTGGCCGATCTGCTGGCGCTGCGGCGGGTGCCCACGCAGTTCTTCGGCGTGTTCATGAGCGTCAACCCGGTCTTCGCCGCGCTGATCGGCCTCGTCGTGCTCGGCCAGCACCTCGGCGCGGCGGCCTGGCTCGCCATGCTGGTGATCGTCGGAGCGAACGCGGTCGCCGTCACCACCGCCCCCACCAACCCCGAGTGATGAGCAGGACCCCGAGAAGAAGTTTCGGGCCGATGTCGATTCGGCCGCGTCCGCTGCGACGTCATGATGTGCGGCGCCTCGCCGCACGGTGACGCGACGACGAGACCTGACGAGGGAACACGTGGACCAACTGCTCAGAGTCATGAACTTCAACGTCTCCAGTGACGGCGTCGGTGCCGGTGCCGGTGAGCACCAGAGCTTCGAGCGGCCGTTCGGCCATGACCATCCCGAGAAGCTGTTCGCCTGGGCCGGGGCCACGGCGAGCTGGCCCATGCGGACGGCTCCCGGGGGGAGCCGGGGCCTCGACGACTACTTCACGCGGGACTTCGCGCGCAACATCGGTGCCGAGATCATGGGCCGCAACAAGTTCGGGCCCCAGCGCGGGCCCTGGCAGGACGACGAGTGGCGCGGCTGGTGGGGTGACGAACCCCCGTTCCACACCCCGGTGTTCGTCATGACCCACCACGAGCGTCCGTCGTTCACGCTCTCCGACACCACGTTCCACTTCGTCGACGGCGAGCCGGCCACGGTCCTGGCCCGGGCGCGGGAGGCCGCGGAGGGCAAGGACGTCCGGCTCGGTGGCGGGGTCGGCACCATCCGGCAGTTCCTCGCCGCCGACCTCGTCGACACCCTGCACGTGGCGGTGTCGCCGGTGGAACTCGGCCCCGGGCTACGGCTCTGGGAGTCCCCCGACGAGCTGCTGGACCGGTTCCACCTGGAGGTGGTGCCCAGCCCGAGCAGGGTGACGCACCACCTGTTCTGGCGGAGGTGACGTGAGGGCCCGCGCGGGGAGGCCGACGCCCGGGTGACCGGCCGCTCAGGGGCGGGCTCAGGAGTGAGCGGTCACGGTCGCGGTGAGGGGCGCGGGGCCGAGGGTGGCCGCCGCCATCGGGCGGGGGCGGCTGCCCGGGACCGGGTCCACGTGCCAGGCGGCCGTGACCGCCGCCGTCAGGAGGGTGAGCTCCGCCAGGGCGAAGTCGCCGCCGGGGCAGCCGTGCACACCGGCGGCGAAGGGCAGGTAGGCGCCGCGCGGGGGAGCGGGGTGCCGTTGCGGGTCCCAGCGGTCGGGGTCGAACGCGCCGGGGTTGCGGTACCAGCGCGGGTCCCGGTGCAGGGCGTAGGGGCTGTAGAAGATCTGGGCCCCGGGCGGGAGTCGGTGGCCACCCAGTTCCACCGCACTGCCCGTACGGCGGGGGAACAGCCAGATCGGCGGGTAGAGCCGGAGGGTCTCCTGGACGACGCGGTGGGTGAGGACGAGCGCGGGGAGGTCCGCCGGCTCGACGGGGCGGTCGCCGACGACCCGGCGGACCTCCTCGCGGACCCGGCGGCGGAGCTCGGGGTGGCGGGCGAGGAGGATGAACAGCCAGGCGGCGGCCGCGCCGCTGGTGTGGGAGCCGCCGACCAGCAGGGAGGTCACGTCGTCGTGGACCTGCCGCCGGTCGGCGCCGACCGACAGGTGCGTCAGGGCGGCGTTGTGCGGGTCCGCGTCGATGAGGGCGTCGACGACGCCGTGGAGGTCGTTCAGGGCGGTGTGGTAGCTGCGCCGCTCCGGGCCGGGCAGCCGGTCGAGGAACGCGGCGGCGGGCCCGTAGGCCCTGCGGCCCAGTCCGGCCACGACGACCGGCAGGGCGTGGTGGACGACGGAGGCGGCGCCGGCGGGGAGCGGACGGCCGAAGAGGGTCGCGGCGACCACGTTCAGGGTCAGTTCGGCCATCTCGGCGTTGAGGTCGATCCGTTGGCCGTGGTGCCACGAGTCGGCCCGGGCGGTGGCGAGTTCGGCCATGGTGTCGAGGTATCCGGGCAGGCGGGCGGCGCTCAGCAGGGGTTGGACGACGCGGCGGCGGTCCCGGTGGTGGGTGCCGTCGGCCACGGCGATGCCGGTTCCGAACAGGGGGCGGGACTTGGTGAAGATCTCGCCGCGGTCGAAGCGTCCCCCGGGTCCGGTCAGCAGGGCCATGACGAGGTCGGGGTGGTTGAGGAGGTAGGCGGGCCGGGGGCCGATGCGGAACTCGACCACGTCCCCGTAGCGGCGTTGGGCGTCGAGGAAGGCCAGGGGCGCTCTGGCCAGCCGGATCGCGTGCCCGAGGAGCGGGACGCCGCCCGGCACCCGGGCCGGGCGGTGGCCGGTGGGGTCAGGGGGTGTCGGCATGGTGGTCCTCTCCCGTGGGCGCAGGCGCGGTTGTTGTCGTTCCGGTGCGGTACCGGGGCGTGCTCAGGCCCCATTCCAGGTGGCCCCGGGCCCAGTCGAGGAGCGCCTCGGCGCAGTGGTCGGCCTGCCGCCGGAGGGCGGGTGGCGTGGCGAGCGCGCGGGCGAGGCCGGTGAGTTCGCGGCGGGCCCGGGCGTGGGCGCGCAGGCGGTCCTCGAAGGCGTCCGTCACGAGGAGGGCGGCGGCGTGCCGGTCCATGCCGCCGTGGTGGGCGGTGACGAGCACCAGGTTGTGGGGGTCGCCCTGGGCGGCCTCCTTCTCCACGGTCATCAGGTCGTTGGTCCAGCACACCAGGTCCGCCGCCGCGACGAGGAGTTCCTGGAAGGGGCGGGAGTAGTACAGGGACGGGGGCAGGAAGCAGCCGTCCGTTCGCTCGACGAGGTCGAACGAGGGCATGATCGCTCCGAAGGCCCGGCGCCAGGCGGGAAACCCGTCCGGGTACGGGACGTGGCCGGCCTGCCGGTGGGCGGCCTGCCAGACGCAGCCGGACAGGTAGTCGGCCACGTGACGACGGAACCTCAGGACCCAGGCGTCGGGCATGGCGTCCGAGGCCCGCTCGACGATCTCCGCGAGGGCCCGCCCCATGGGCGAGGTGGGCGCCGACCCGTACGAGACGATGCCGAGCGGCTCGTGCAGGTGTTCCTCCAGGCGATCGGCGTCACGCCCCAGGTCGCCCTCGTCGATCCGGTCGTCGAGGAGGAACAGCCAGGCCATCCACATCGCCACCAGGGCGCTGTCCGACCGGTCGGCCCGCGGATGGCACCACGCCGCCAACAGCCCGGGACGGATCCGCGCGAGGTTGCGCAGCTCCGCCGACGTCTCGCAGAGGCCGGCGGCCTCCACCCACCGCAGGGTCTGCGCGTCGGCGGTCCCGGCGTGGTCGCCGTGGCGGGCCGGGATGTCCCGGATCGCGGAGCCCTTGAGCACGTCGATCGTCATGCGGCCCCCGCCTTCGGTTGTCGCGCCATTTGTCGTTCCGGCTGGCGTCGCGCCGGGCGCACGCCCCACATGGCGATCATCGCGTGCGCCGTGTCGACGAACCCGGGGCGGCGCAGGTGGGCCAGCGCCTCGGCGCCTTCCGCCTCCCCGAGGGCGCCGGAGCGTGCCATCGCGGGCAGGAGATCGGCGATCGAGAGCGCCCAGGCCCGCCCCGCCGCGTTGGTCGCCGTCAGCGTCGGGCAGTGGACCCGCATCCCCACCTCGCCGAGCCCCAGCCCCCGCAGCGGGGCGGGGAACGACCGGGCCCAGGCCGCCACGTCGCTGCCGAGCGTCGTGGCCAGGGTGGTGGTGACGGCGGCCCCGAGACGCCGCACGACCGGATCGGGGGAGGAGGCGGAGGGGAAGAACGAGGGGTCCTCGATGTACAGGCGGCCGCCCGGCTTCAGCCAGGACGCCATGCGCCCCGGCAACGAGGCGCGATCGGGCAGGTGGCACAGGACACTGCGGGCGACGATGAGGTCGAAGGTGTCGGGCGGGAACCCTTCGGTGCGCACGTCGTGTCGCAGCACCCGCAGGGCCGGGTGGCGCGGGCCCGCGAGGAAGCGGAGGTCCGTGTCGGTGGCCGTCACCTCGCCCTCGGGGTGACGGCGGGCGAGCCACAGGGCCAAGGTCCCGGCCCCCGCCCCGATTTCCAGACAACGGGCCCCGGCCGGTAATTCCCAACGCGCCAGATCGCCGGTCGTCGCGGGATCGCACAAATCGGCCAGGGCGTTCAGACGTTCCATTTGCGCGGGGTGGGCGAAGGCGAGGACTTCGTCCCCGTACGCCGGGAGTTCGCGTTCCGTCGGCGGTTCCTTCCGCATGCGGTACCTCCTTTTCCTCGCCGATTGGATCAGTGCCGTTGTACCGCCCCCTGGCGACACGCCAGTCCGTTCGGTGCGGCGCACCGGATTTCGTGCTTCGCTTCTCGCGGCTTCTTGTGGCTTCTCGCGGTTTCTCGCGGTTTCTGGCGTGGGAGGCCGTGAACACGGCGACGGTGACGGCGGCGCACCGCCGCCGCCCTCGATTCGCATCGATCTCAACACCGGTGTCCACGGGTGTCAACGGGGCGTCAAGGTGCTGGCACGAGCGCCATGGTGGTCGTGCCGCAGGAGGTCCGGTGGGGTTGACGGACAACTCCGCGTCGTCCCAGAGTGTTTCTGCCCACGCGAAAAGAAACCCGGGGAACCGGGATGTCCGAGGAGGCGCCACATGGCCGAAAAGGACCGTGAGGACCGCGTGATCGTGGTCGGATCCGGAATCGCGGGAGCGGCCGCCGCTTTTCGGCTGCGCCAGGCCGGTTGCGATGTCACTCTGTTCGAAAAGGAGGACCACGTCGGAGGCCGGATGTCCACCCGCGAAGTGCCGGTCGGAGACGTCCGATATCGCGTCGACCGCGGCGCGAGCTGGCTTTCCCGGAATTACGCGCCCATGATCCGACTGTTGGAGGACGCGGGGCTCGCCACGCGCATGCTCCCGTGTTCGGACGAGCTGGGCGTGCTGCGCGAGGGCCGGGTGCACCGGCTCTCACTCGTCCAGGCCTCGGGACTCCTGCGGACCGGACTGCTCGGGTGGCGCGCCAAGTTCAAGGCGCTGAACCTGCTGCGCGACCTGGCGGCCGCCCGCCGCCGGCTGCGCTGGGAGGACATGTCCGGCGCCGCCGGGATCGACGGGGAGAGCGCTCGGGAGCACGCCCTGCGCAGGCTCGACCGGGAGCTCCTGGACTACCTGATCGAGCCCCTGTGCAGCACCCAGTTCCTCGTACCCGCCGAGGAGGTCGCCGCCGTCGGCGCCTTCTGCATCATGTGGGGCACGTTCGGGGCCGCGAGCTTCACCTTCGACGGCGGCGTCGGGAGCCTCCCCGGACACCTCCTCGACACCCCCGTGATGCGCGCCCCGGGCACCCGTGTCGAACTGGGCGCCCCCGTGACCGAGGTCCGCCGGGACGGGAACGGGGGCGGGGCCGTGGTGGTGTGGGAGCGGGACGGCGAGGTCCGGACGGAGCGGGCCCGCGCCTGCGTCGTGGCCGTGCCCGCCCCGGTCGCGGCCCGGATCGTCACCACCCTCGACGACGACCAGCGCCGCTACCTCGACGGGGTCCGGTACACCAGCGACGTCCACGTCACCTTCGGGCTGCGCCGGCCTCCCGCCGAGACGGCCCTGGGCGTCGCCGTGCCGCGCCGGGAGCACCCGGACCTGTGCGTCGCGCTGTACGAGCACAACCTCGGCCCCGGCCGGGCCCCCGCCGGCCGGGGCCTGGTCACCCTGGTCTTCCGGCACCACTGGAACGCCGCCCGGATGGCCCTCGACGACGACACGGTGATCGCCGACGCCCGCGCGGCCGTGGGCGAGGTGATGCCGGGTCTGGCCGCCCACATCGACGACCACCGGGAGATGGCCGTCGTCCAGCGCTGGGAGAACGCGGTCCTCGCCCGCCCGGCCGGCGGGTACCGGGACCTCGCCGCCTTCACCGCGAGCCTGGATCCGGCCTCCCCCGTCCAACTGGCCGGGGACCACTTCGCCTACAGCACCACCAACGCCGCGCTCGCCACCGGCGAGCGCGCCGCGCGCCGGGTCCTGGACCTGCCCCTCGCGACCTGAGGCGACCAACGCCCTTTCCCCGGCGGGCGGCATCCCCGCGTACCGTCAGCGCCCACCTGTACCGCATCTTCCCCAAGCCGGGCATCACGACGTGGGTCGCCCTCAGGGACGCCCTGAACAGGCTGGAGGAGCATGCCCCTGCCGCGTCCGAGACGGCACGGGCGACGGGCTGGCAGCGTCCGCTCCGGCGCGAGGGGGTGGCGACGGCCGGTCCGCGATGAGGACGGGGCGGCGGAGAGCGCCCGCCCCGGAGGCACGGATGGAGCGACGTCCGGCCGGCTCTCTCACACGTATGACAGTCACGTGACCGCATCGGCGAGACACATGACTGTCATACGCGAGGCCGTTGGACACACATACGCGTCCCTGGGCGCCGAGCGAGGAGAAGCCCGGGATCGGGGGCCTCCCGTACTCAACGGCAGTTGAGGTCAAGGCCGTTGAGCGTCCTCTTGCGCCGCGAGCGCGTGCCGGCCGGACTCGGCGAGGGTGTACAGCACGGACCGCTGCTGCTTGTGGCGCTGGATGTTCCCCTTGGCCACGAGCGACTCCAGGGTGTTGCGCACGACCTGCGGGGTGGGGGCGCGGTCCGGGTGCTTCGCCAGCAGTTCCTCCCGCAGCTCCTTCGCCAGGCGCGGTTCGTCGTGACCGCTGAGCAGGGACAACAAGAGCTCTCCGAGCAGGGGTTGCCGCGACGTCCCGGCCGCGGCGGCCTGTGCCGGCTTCCCCGTCCGCACCGTCCGCGCCGTCCGCGCCGTGGCCCCGCTCTTCCCCGTCTTCCCGGTCTTCGCGGTCTTTCCCGTCCGTGCCGAGCGCGGCGAGCGCGGCGCGGGTGTGCGGGCGGGGGTCGAAGCGGACGCCCGGCGTCGCTTCGCCCCGGTGAGCACGGGCTCGTCCTGTGCCTGCTCGGGCAGGGGCGCGGGCTCCGACAGGCCCTCGTACCGTTCGGCGAGGCGGAGGATGTCGACCAGGAGGGCTTCCTCCTGCTTCAGCATCCTGGCCTCCTCGGCCAGTTCCTGCTGACGCCGACGGTTCTCTTCCAGATCCGATGCGGCCTGATCGACGAGCCGCGTACGGAGCGTGCTGGCTGGTTGGCTGGTCACAACCGTTCACTCCCTAGTAATGGATGACGTTGCGCATGGTACCCACGCCGGAGCTTCCGTGGAGGAGGGTGCCGGCAGTGTGCGGCATTCCCCCGGGGCCGTGCAGTACCATTCCCGACCATCCCCGACGGGCGGGCAGGGAGCGCCGACACGGCGGGGCGGCGCCGACAGGGCATCGCACGGTCGGCGACATGGTCGGGGACATTGTTCGGTGACGTTACGTCATTCGACTGTTTCCGCCGTGGGCACCGATGGACGACCCTGGTCCCTTCCGCTCCCGCACACACCTGTGCCGGGTACCCACCGACGCCCCGCGGAGGGACTGTTCCGTGACCCGAACCCCCGTCGTCCTCATCCACGGTGCCTGACTGCACGCGTTGTGCGGACGGCGCGGCACACCCGCGCCGGAGGGTGGACACCGGGAACGCACGGCGGGCGCCCTGCTGCTCATCTCCGGCCAGGAGGACCGCATGGTGCCCGACAGTGTCACCCGCTCGGTGTACAAGCTGTACGACGACTCGACGGCGACGAGCGACCTCAACACTTCCCCGACCGTGCGCACTCGCTGACCGTCGACAGCGGCTGGCGCTCCGTCGCCGACCACGTGCTGCTGTGGCTCGCGCTCCAGGACATCCACGGGCCCGACGCGTAGGCGCGGACGGCCGCCGGCCGGTGCGCCGGTCGACCGTCACGGCACCGGCCCGCGCCCCTGCCGCCGTTCGGGCGGCGGGGGCACGGGCCGGTCGCGTGACCGTCCGGGGTGGGGGTCAGCTCGGGAAGGGCCAGGTCGGGCACCACGGCCAGGTGACCTGGCCCGGGTAGGGCGGGCCCCACGGCGGGCACTTGGGCAGGGTCGGCGTCGACGGGGCGCTGGTCCACAGGATCTTGCCGTTCAGCTGGACGGCGATCGCGCCCTCGTTGTAGACGGCCAGTTCGGCGCCGGGGTTGCCGCCGGTGTTGCTGGCCCACAGCGGGGCGTTGGCGGCGGAGTACACGACGAGGTTGCCGTCGCCCTGCATGACCAGGACGTTGCCGTTGGGGACGGCGCCCTTGGCGACCCAGATCGGGGTGGTGTCGCGGTACAGGACGACGTTGCCGTCGCCCTGCATGGCCAGCATGATGTGGCCGTTCGGCGAGTACCAGGCCTGGTCGCGGTTCAGCAGGCTGTTCATCGGGATGTGGGTGGGCTCGGACGGCGCGGCGGTCACGGCGGTCGGAGCCGCGGCGGGGGCGGCGGCCTGGGCGGCGTCGGCGGTACCCGTGGTGAGGGCGCCGAACCCGATCGTGGCGAGGGCGGCCAGGGCGGCGACCCGGGAGCGGAGTCTGGACATGGGTGGGCTTGAAGTCCTTCCGGGGACAGCGGAGTTGACGAGCCAGCGGGGGATTCCTGCGGCGCCCGCCCCGCTGCGTCCGGCGCCGCACCGAACGTTAGGTCCGCGCCGCGCCGCCGATCGGCAGATCCACCGGCAGCTTCCCGCCTGCCCGCCCCCGCCTGCCCGCCCGCGCCTGCCCGCCCGCGCCGGCTGGCCCGCGCCGGCTGGCCCCGGTTCCCTGGAGAAGGTCCGCGCGGGGTGCTCAGAACGTCCCGCCGTCCAGTTGGAGGGTGCGGCCGGTCATGTAGGCGGCGTCGTCGGAGGCGAGGAAGGCGTAGCCCGCCGCCACCTCCTCGGGCCGGGCCAGCCGCCGCAGTGCGGTCAGCGTGCCGAGCAGCCGCGCCAGGTCCTGCGTGCCGGCCAGGTCGGGGTGCACGTAGTGCGGCGCGCTCTCGGCGGCCATGTCCGTGTCGGTCCCGCCCGGGGCGATGGCGTTGACGGTGATACCCCTCGTGCCCAGCTCGGCGGAGAGGTTCAGGACCATCGACTCCACGGCGGCCTTGCTGGCCGCGTACAAGGTGTGGTGGAAGACGGCCTTGCCGGCGCTCACCGAGGAGGTCAGCACGATCCGGCCGCCCTCGCGCAGATGCGGCGCGGCGTGCTGCACGGTGAACAGCTGCCCGCGCGTGTTCACCGCGAAGACCCGGTCGAAGTCGGCCGGCGTGATGGTCTCCAGTGCGCCGAAGTACTCGATGCCCGCGCAGGAGGCGACCACGTCCAACTGCCCGAACTCGGCCACCGTCCGCTCGATCAGCGCCGCGATCTGCTCCGGCTCCGCGACGTCGGCCCGGACGGCGATCGCCCGGCCGCCCGCGGCGGCGAGTTCGGCCACCAGTGCGTCCGCGGCCTCCTGGTTGCCCCGGTAGCCGATCGCCACGGCCGCGCCCTCGCCCGCCAACCGCCGGGCGACGGCCGCGCCGATCCCGCGGCTCCCACCGGTCACGACGGCCGCCTTGCCTGCGAACCGTCCCTGCTGCGTGGTTGACACCATTGCTCTACGCCCTCGTCTAGTGTCGGAATGCGTGTGTCGGAAGCTCCCCGGCCCGGCTCCGGACGCTCAGCAGCAGCCCCACTGCGGGGTGGGCGCGGTGGCCGGGGTCGCGGAGGCCCGGGCGGCGGGTGCCGGCGGGTGGACGGTCGTTCCGGCCTTGATCGTCTCGACGACCTCGATGTCGCGGATCGCCTCCGGGTCGACCGTCAGCGGATTGGCACTGAGGATCACCAGGTCCGCGAGCTTGCCGACCTCGATGCTGCCCTTGCGGTCCTGCTCGCCGTACTGGTGGGCGGCGTCGAGGGTGATCGCGCGGACCGCCTCCAGGGCCGACACCCGCTGCTCCGGTCCGAGGACGACCCCGTCGGTTCGGGTGCGCCGGGTCACCTGGCTGGACAGCACGGCGATCGAGTCGGGCAGCGCCACCGGCGCGTCGTGGTGCGAGGTGTAGCGCAGGCCGCGGTCGAGCGCCCAGCGGGCGGGGGAGATGGCGGCCGCCCGCTCCTCGCCGAGGACGGTCCCGCGGTACCAGTCGCCCCAGTAGTAGGTGTGCATGGAGAAGAAGGACGGCACGATCCCCAGCCGGGCGAACGCCTCGACCTGGTCCTCGCGGGCGGTCTGCGCGTGGATGGCCACGGTCGGGCGCCGGCCCGGCCCGGCCGCCTCGACCGCCCGGAGGAACTGGTCGATCGCCGCGTCGCCGTTGACGTGCGCCAGGACCTGCCAGCCCCGCTCGACCGCCGTGCTGACCTGCTTGGCCACCACCGCGTCGTCCCGCTCCGCCGGGTACCCGCAGTAGTCCTCGGGCTGACCGGCCGGCGGCGTCAGGTACGGCGAGGTGAGCCACGCCGTGCGGCCCTGCGGCGAGCCGTCCAGCACCAGCTTCACCCCGGCCGCGCGGACGCCGTCCACGTACTCGTCGCTCACCCCGATCGGGTCGTCCAGTGCGGAGGAGGTCGCCTCGCCGGCCTTCACGTACGCGACCACGTCGACCGCGAACGGCACGGCGGCGGCCGTGTCCCGCAGCGCCTTGAGGTTGGCGAGGGTGGTGCCGCCCTCCTGGACGGTGGTGAAGCCGAAGCTCGCCGCCGTGGCCGCGCCGGTGATGAACAGCATCAGCTGTGCCCGTTCCGGCAGCCCCGCGAGCGCCAGGTCCGAGGCCGGGGTGAACGCCTTCTCCTCCAGGACCCCGTCGGGCTCGCCGTGCGCGGGCGGGACGGCGAGTTCGCGCCGCCGGATCACCCCGCCCTCGGGGTCGGGCGTGGCGGCCGAGTAGCCGAGCCGTTCCAGGCCGAGGCTGTTCACCGCGCCGAGGTGGAAGGACTGGTGGATGGCGAGCACCGGGCGGTCCGTGGAGACCTCGTCGAGGTCGTCGCGGGTGGGGTGGCGGCCCTCGGCGAGCATCGCGTCGTCGTACCCGAACCCGACGATCCACTCGGAGTCCGCGCCCACCGTGCTCCCGGCCCAGTCGCGCAGCTTGTCCTTCAGCGAGTCGAGGTCGGTGACGTCGCCGTCCGGCGCGGCCAGCAGGTTGGCGATGGTGGCCTGGAGGCCGATGCCGCCGAGGTGCCCGTGCGCGTCGACGAAGCCGGGCAGCAGGGCGCGGCCCTCGAGGTCCCGTACGACGGTGTGCGGGCCGCGCCACTGGTCCAGCGCCTCCTGCCGGGGGCCGACGAAGACGATCGTGCCGTCCTTGACGGCCACGGCCTCGGCCTCGGGGCGCCGGGCGTCACTTTCGCTGCTCGCGGTGCTTCCGGTGCTCTCGGCGACGGTGACGATCTCGCCGCCGTGGAGGATGAGGTCGGCCTGCTGGGCCATGCGGGTCTCCTGGAGGTAGGGGTTTGCGCCACGCTCCTACCCATGGTGACCGCGGAATCACCTTCTGTGGCGCCGGTCTGTCCGTATGTCGCTCCCGCACGGTGGTTGCGGGTGTCTCAGGTGTCTCAGCGCTGTTCCTCCGGGCGCCTCTCCAGCTCCCAACGGGTGTGGAAGGTCCCCTCCCGGTCGACACGGTGGTAGGTGTGCGCGCCGAAGAAGTCCCGCTGTCCCTGCACGAGTGCGGCCGGGAGGCGCTCCGCCCGCAGGCCGTCGTAGTAGGCGAGCGCGGTCGCGAAGCCGGGGGCGGGCACCCCCAGTTGGGCCGCCGTCGAGACGACCCGCCGCCAGGCCGACTGCGCGGAGCCGAGCGCCTCCCGGAAGTGCGCGTCGGTCAGCAGCGTGGGACGCTCCCGGTCGGCCTCGTACGCGGCCCTGATCCGGTCCAGGAACCGGGCCCTGATGATGCAGCCGCCGCGCCAGATCGCGGCCATCTCACCGGGGTCGATCTGCCAGGAGTACTCCGCGCTGCCGGCCTGGATCTGGTTGAAGCCCTGGGCGTAGGCCACCATCTTGGAGGCGTACAGCGCCTGCTCGACGTCGTCCGCGAACCGGTCCGCCGCCGCGCTGTCGAGCCAGGTCTCGGTGGGGCCGGGCAGTCCCCGGCCGGCCTGCCGGAGCGGCACGCTGCCGGACAGCGCCCGGGCGAAGACCGCCTCGGCGATCCCGCTGACGGGCACGCCGAGCTCCAGCGCGCTCTGCACCGTCCAGCGGCCGGTGCCCTTCTGCTCGGCCTGGTCCAGCACGATGTCGACGAAGGGCTTCCCGGTCGCCGCATCGGTGTGGGCGAGGATCTCGGCGGTGATCTCGATCAGGTAGGACTCCAGGCGCCCGCCGTTCCAGGTCCGGAAGACCTCGGCGATCGCGTCGGGTTGCAGTCCGGCGCCGTGCCGCAGCAGGTCGTACGCCTCGGCGATGAGCTGCATGTCGGCGTACTCGATGCCGTTGTGGACCATCTTGACGAAGTGGCCGGCGCCGTCCGGTCCGACGTGGGTGCAGCAGGGCTTGCCGTCGACCTTGGCCGCGATGTCCTCCAGCAGCGGTCCCAGGACCCGGTAGGCCTCCGGGGTGCCGCCGGGCATGATGCTCGGCCCCTCCAGGGCGCCCTGCTCGCCGCCGGAGATGCCGCTGCCCACGAAGTGCAGGCCGCGTTGGCGCAGGGCCGCCTCCCGCCTCCTGGTGTCGAGGAAGTGCGCGTTCCCGCCGTCCACCACCACGTCGCCCTCGTCGAGCAGCGGCACCAGCTCGTCGATGACCGCGTCGGTCGGCGCCCCGGCCTTGACCATGATCACGATCAGGCGGGGGCGTTCCAGGGCCGCGACGAACTTCTCCGTGGTCTCGGCGGCCACGAACTCGCCCTCGTGCCCGAACTCCTCCAGCAGCGCCGTGGTCCGCGCCAGCGTGCGGTTGTGCACGGCCACCCGATAGCCGTGGCGGGCGAAGTTCCTGGCCAGGTTGCGGCCCATCACGGCCAATCCGGTGACGCCGATCCGGGCCGGTGCCTGCTCGGTCATGGCGGGAATCTCCAAGGGGGTCTCGGGGGCACGGTGGTACAGCGACTCGGGACTGTCAGGGCTGTCGGGACTACTCGGCGGAGAGCGCGAGGATCTCGTCCTCGGGAAGCTCGACGTACTCCTCGCCCTCCACCCGGATCTCCGAACCGGAGAGCCTGTTGAAGAGGATCTTCTCGCCGACCTTGACGTCCACCGGGTGCGGCTTGCCGCTCCCCAGCTGTCGGCCGGGCCCCACCGCCACCACCTCGCCCGTCCACGTCTCCGGGTCCTGCGGGGTCGGAACCCCGATCGGCTTGACGATCAGATGATCGTGCTTCGGGTGGAAGTCGGGCATGGCATGGTCCTCTCACGTAGCCGCCTGCGGCGCAGCCGGGGCCGCCCCCACGCCTCGATTCTGCCGATCCGCGTCCGCGACCGCCCCACCAGCCGCTCGACGTCCACGCACCGGCGCGGCCGTTCCCGCTGCCCGTCGCCTGCGGCGGGCGCTGCCGAGTTTCCGGGCGCGGCATACTCCGTTCGGGTCGCGGGGCGTCGGCCCGGGCGCAGCGCGGCGGCTCCGGCCGGCTACTGCAGCAGTGCGGCGTGCGGGTGGTCCGGGGCCGCCGGGCACGCGTAGATCTGCTGGTTGTACCCGTCGCCGACGGTGATCATGGTCGGTGCCGCCGGGTCGGGGTGGACGGCGTCCCGGTTCGCGGCGGCCCGGTTTTCGTACGGGATCCAGCTGTGGACGTCCGCGCGGTGCTCCTTCGTGGCGATGGTCAGCATCGGGTCCATCCGGCAGCCGCAGGCGCGGCAGTACTGCGGAGCGGGATCGGTGAAGCTCCAGGGAGCCCAGCCGCCGGCCTTCCAACCGGGGGCGACGGACAACTCCCGGTCGTAGTAGCCGTCCTCCGCCCCGTCGTAGGCGCTGCCCGGCTCCGCGCCGGTCTTCCGCCGCGCGCTCCACGCCCGGACCTGCGCGCGCAGGTCCGGGTCGAGCTCCACCGCCAGCGGGTACTCGGTGACCTGCTCGGGGGAGACCAGGCACGGCTGCGGCAGGTAGTCCTCGTACTGGATCGCGGGCGGCTGCGGAGGCGCGGTGAGGACCTCGCCGACCGCGGTGGCGGACCGCCAGAACAGCTCGGTCCTCGGCATGTTCCCCCAGGGGTGGTCGAAGGGGTGGTCGAAGGGGCACCACAGCACCTGGAGCAGGTCCGCGCCTTCGGGCGGACGCAGGTCGGGCACCTCGCGGACGTACAGCTGGGCCACGGCCAGCATCGCGACCGGCCCCGGCGGGCACGGGCGGCCGGCGCCGGCCCGAGCCAGCACGGCGCGCTCCTGCGGGGTGTAGGAGCGGGCGCCCGGTGGCCGGGCCCGGGCGGCCGCCCGGATCTCGCGCAACAGCCGGACATCCGCCGGGGAGGTCGCCGGCAGCACGGCCGGCACCCGGTGCGTGCTCTCACAGTGCGGCCACGGCTCGGCGGCGGGCCACAGCAGCGGACCTCCGAC
This sequence comes from Kitasatospora sp. NPDC088264, assembly GCF_040685715.1. NCBI lineage: Bacteria > Bacillati > Actinomycetota > Actinomycetes > Kitasatosporales > Streptomycetaceae > Kitasatospora > Kitasatospora sp. NPDC088264. The sequence continues at coordinate 35,010 of NZ_JBFBIR010000050.1, read as the reverse complement.
CGAGCTCTCCCGCGGGGACGGCGATCCGGGCCGCGGGTGCAGCCGGGTCGCCGTCCGGGCCAGCGGGGCCAGCCGTGGGAAGGCCGCCACGATGTCATCCGGCCTCGGCGGGGTGGTGCGGGTCATTCCGGCCTCCCAGCCGTACCGGTCTCGGTTCCCCTGTCCCGGTCTCCCGGTCTCAGTTCCCCAGACTGGGCCCGCCGTCCCCGGGGACGTTCAGGAGGGTCTGCTCGTTGAAGACGGGCCATGACGCGCCGTCGGGCAGCTGAACCGTGGCGCTCATGCTCGCGCCCCACGGGATGGTGCTGCCGTCGTCCCGGTAGAGGGGCGTCACCACGTAGTACACGGCGGCGTCCCCGTCCGCGGACAGCGCGTTCACCTCCTTCTGGACCCTGGCCTCGAACATCCTCATGCTGATCCCCTTGATGTTCATCCCGAGCTGGTAGCACGGGACGAGGTTGATCCAGTCCTCCTTGTGGCTGCCCCTTCCCCCGAGGACGTTGGCGATCAGGTGGCAGCGGGCGAGGCCGCCGCCGGGGGACTGCGCGTTCGCGTCCTCCCAGCCCGTGATGTCGCCGCCGGCCTCGTCACCCTTGACCAGGGGGTTCGTCAGGCAGGCCTCCGCCTTGCCGGCCCTGGTGGCCGGCGCGGGGGCCCGGGAGCCGGAGGGGCTCGGGCCCGCGGTCCGGTTGCGACTGGGCACGGGCTGCTCGGTGTTGAGGATCCATCCGCTGCCGCTCGGCCTGCCCCGGGGTTGCGTCAGGCAGGCGGCCTTGCCGGAAGGAGAGGGCGACGGGCTCCCGGGGCCGGTCTCCGGGGGCTCCGGCGCCGGCTGGACGGTCTTGATCTCGTCGATGACGAGTTTCACGCCGGCCTTGTACGCGACGAGCCGGCCCCGGCGGTCCATGGCGGTTCTGAAGACCTCCAGGGCGGGGGCCGCGGCAGCCCCCGGCATCTGCACCTGGAGGGCCGTGTAGTTCCCGTCGGGCTTGCGGACCAGCCCGTCGTAGGCGATGGACGGGCTGCCGAGCTGCGCCGCCTGGGCGGCGGGAAGCTGCCCGACGGCCTCGGGCAGCAGGTACGCCGTGCCCGGGCGCATGTCGACGGTGGTGCCGGCCTGTTTCGCGTAGGCCTTCAGGGCGGAGGTTCGCGGCTGCTGGTACGGGCTGTCGGCGGTGCCGGCGGCGTCGGCCGTGTCGACGGTGTCGACCCCCCGCCTCCGGCTCTGGGACTGGCTCTGACTCTGACCCTGGTTCTGGCGCTGGTTCTGGCTCTGGGACGGGGCGTGAGCGCGGTGCTGCGGAGGGGCGGCCGCGTCACCGCCCTGGTCCATCGCCGCCGCCGGGTCCGGTGGATTGTCGGCGAGGCTCTGGGTGGCCTGGGCCATCTGCTGGAGCAACTGCTGGGCCCGGGGCTGGAGCTGCTGCTCCTTGGCCTGGAGCTCCTTGGCCTTCGCCTCCTGGGCCTTGGCGGCGGCGCTGAGCTGGGACTGCCTGGAACTGAGCTTGGACTCCTCCTGCCCGAGCTGGGACTGCTCGTTCTCCAGGCTGCCCTTCTCGGCCTGGAGCTGCGCCTGTTCGGTCCTCAGTTCGCTCGCCTCGGCGTCGTACGCGCTGGACGCGGCGGCCTGCGCGGGCAGTTCGAAGGTGTGCGGCTTGTTGTTGTGGGCATCGATCCTGGAGGCCAGGGCCGCCGCGCGCGTCCCGAAGCTGCCGGCCTTCTGCTTCGCGGCGGCGGCCTTGCTCTCGAACGCCGCGGTGTCGTTGCGCAGGGCGGCGGCATCCTTGGTGATCTGTTCCGCCTCGGCGACCACGGCCTTCTCCTGCTGCGCGATCTCCGCCTCCTGCCGGTTGAAGTCCTCGACCTCCCGGATGAGCTGCGCCGAGGCGGCCGCGACGTCCCCGGACGGGACCAGGAGGGCGACGCCGCCCGACTGGGCCAGGACGGCCGCAGCGCCGGTGGCCGCGAACGCGGGCGCTCCCGCGCCGACGACCGGCACCAGCACGGCCGCCAGCGCCAGGAGAACGAATCGCCGTACGGTCGTCCGTACGGTCATCCGCACAGTCGTCCGTACGGTTCGCCGGCCGCGAGCGGCCGGGCCGTACGGGGACGCGGTCATCCGCTCACCTTCTCGGTGAGCTCGTCGGCGAGCTTCGCGGTGGTCGGCTGGCCGTCGCCCGCCTGGCAGACGGCGACCTGGACCAGACTCGTGCCCTTCACCCGCGCCTGGTGGTGGCAGGCCCACTGCGCGCCGCCGTCCTGTGCGCCGTCCTGCGCCGCCGTCCACGCCACGGCGACCTCGGTGGGAGGGTGGGCCGTGTAGGCCCACTTCGCGGTACGACCTGCCTGGTCGGTGACCGTCGAGGACGGGCACTTGGTGAGACCGTCGGTGAGCGCCTGGAAGGCCGCGCCGGTCTTCTCGCTGTCCGGGAACACGCCGATGACCTGGTTCACGGTGTAGGCGCCCGTGGCCCCCGCGTCCTGGTAGGTCGCCGACAGGAACGCGGTCCACGCCTGGCCGTAGACCGACTGGGTCGTCGGTCCCGCCGCGACGGCGCATTCCGACGGCGACACGGCGAGCGGGGCGTGCGGACGGTTCGACTGCGGGCCGGCGACCAGCGTCGTCCCGGCCAGCCGACTGACGCTGTCAGGGCTCACGAGGTCCGCTTGGACCGTACCCGCGGCCACGTGCGGCGGCAGGCTCGTCGGCTGCTGCGGCCAGAGCCACCACCCGACGCCGGCCAGGACGAGGCAGGGCACGACCGCGGCCACGATCAGCTGCCAGTGGCGCGGTACCCGAGCGAGCCGGGGTCTGCCCGGGCCTGCCGTCGGCGCGTGCTGCGGAACCGGCGGCTGCGGCTGCGACTGCGACTGCGACTGCGGCGACGGCGACGGCGCCGCGCCGGATGCCGAAGGCGGCCCAGCAGGACGGGCCCCAGCGCCTGCCGGGCCACCACCGCCCGGGCCCGTCGGCGGCGAAATGATGTAGTCGGCGTCTTCGGCCACGCTGATCTCCCCCACGACACGCCGCCATCCGGGCGACTCAGGTTGCGTTCTGTAAACGAAGCCGGTACATACCGTCACTCATCCGACGCGGCGGGGCAAGACCTTCCGGTCGGATTTGAGGACCGTCTGAGCATTTCGCCGAAATCGAGAACTGCCAGCCGGGACCCCGAAGTTGGATCACCCGTGTCGTGCCGCGCAGAGCCGAAGGATCGGAGCTCCCAGGGGCTGCCGGTGGGTGGTGCGCTGTCGGCGGCGGCCGTGGACATCATTCGTCGGGCAGGGTGAGTGCCAGTCTGCCGAATCCTCGACGGCCTCGGACACGCCGCGCGCTGACGGGCCGCCGGCTTCCCCGCGACGGTCGTCCCCGTTGTCATCGGCTGTCTGTCAAGGTCAGGGCCTCTGTCACGCCCATGCCCCACCGCCCTTGTTTCGTAGGTGAGTTGAAGCAATTTGACGATCAGTCAGACAAAATCTAACGTCGACCCCGTACCGATCGTCGCTCACTCGTTCGATGGCCCGGAGGGGTTTTCGCATGCCTCCTTACGAACAGACTCCTGTCGGCATATCAGGAATTTCCGAGAATCAACCGAAAACCTCCTACAAGGCGAGTGTTGACTCAGTCTCCCCTCCGGCCCGGCGGACCGGACTGGCGGATCAGGGGCAGTGCTTCCTCGGCGTCAGTCTGGAGAACGGCAATTTCGCTCCGGGCAAGATCGCCGCGATGCTCCGCTGGATAGCCAGGCGGTTCCCCCGCTGCACGGTGCTGGTCGGGGACAGCATCCACCGGATCACCCTGGCGTCCACCCGGGGCCTGCCGGAGGACGAGGCGCTCTCCCGGGCGCTGGCCCTGGGCGACCGCTTCATCGCCGACACCCGGGCCCTGTTCGCGGCCGAACGCGAGCAGACCGAATTCACGTTCCTGCGCTGCTCCGAAGTACAGCGGTGGGATTCCTACGCAAAGCACCATCGAAGCCTCACCGACTACCACCGGGCCGACCGGAACTTCCGGGAGTCCGTGGACGCGTTCGGGCGGAGCTTCCACACCAGGCATTCCGGCCAACTTGCCGAGGCCGACCTGGAGAGGCGGGTCGAAATGTCCGCACAGTACTTTCTGGAGGAGTCCGCAATATTCGCGTGTCTTGTCCAGGAAGGCCTTTCTGTCATGGTCTACCCCGGTTCGTTCGGAACCCTTTCGGAGGTCACCGACGGGAGGCACCCGGACGCCCCGGAGGAACTGCGTCGGCTGACCGTCGTCTCGCTCGATCTGCGGAGGCGTTGACGGCCGTCCCTCGCCCCACCGAGCGCTCTGCCGGACCGCCGGACCGCCGGACCAGCAGGTCCAAGCTCGGGTGCCGCGTCAGCATGACCGGTGGTCAATGGTCGTTTCTTAAGGACTTCTTAGGAGTCCTCCGTATCACTGTGTCATGCACACCGGTACTCATACGTCATCCCTTGCGGGCCCCGCCCGCCGGCACGTTCCGCGCGCCGTTCTCGTCCTCGCCATGGCCACCGCGCTGGTGTCCGCAACCGTGGCGAGCGCCACCGGCAGCTCCGCCTCGCCGATGCGGGTGCGGGTCCATGACGGGCGCGTCGACGTGCCGGTACGCGGCGGCACCGCCACCATCGACGCGGCCACGCTGCGGGCCGAGGCCCGGACCGAGGACGGGCGGGTGGTCCTGCTGTCCGCTCCGGCAGCCCAGGGACTGGGCAGGGCGAGCGCCCCGGTCAGGACGGCGAGCGGCGCCGCCTGGTCGTATCCGGAGAAGGGCCTGCGGGCCGAAGTCCGCGCCGATCACGGCCGGTTGCTGGTCACCCTCACCGGGACCGCCCTCACCGGGAGCGGTGGCGACACCTCGGTGCGGTGGCCGGTGACCGCCACCGATCCGGCCGCCGCCGAGGTCCAGCTCCCGCGCGGCGAGGGGCTGTCCGTTCCCGTCGACGACCCGTTCTGGAACTCCTCCGACGGGGCGCTGGTCGGCGAGGAGCAGGAGCTGAGCTCGCAGCTGTCCATGCCGATGTGGGGCTACACGCTCCGCTCCGGCCGGGCCGGCGTCAGCTACATCGTCCCCACCGACATCGGCACGTCGCTGACGTTCGCCTCCCAGGACGGGCGGCTGCGGGCCACGGCCGAGCACGGATTCTCCGCCGGGAACGGCACCGGCGCGTACACCGTGGCCTTCTCCCTCACCGACGGCTCCCCGGTGGCCCCGGCCGTGGACTACCGCAACTGGCTTTCGGAGCACGGGCAGTTGGGCAGCCTGAGCGAGAAGATCAAGCAGAACCCGCAGACCGCGAAGCTGCTCGGCGCCTTCCACGCCTACGCCTGGGGCGGCGCCCGCCGGCCCGCCTACCTCGACCGGCTCAAGGAACTGGGCGTCTCCCGGCTCTGGCTCGGCTACGACTCCGACGACTCCCCGATGACGGGCGAGGACGTCAAGGCCGCCGAGGCCGCCGGCTACCTGGTCGGGCCGTACGACTCCTTCGCCAACGGCCAGCAGAAGACGGACGACTCGTCCCCCAACTCCGTCTGGCCGGACGACGTCTACCCCCGGTTCTGCGTCCTCAGGGCCGACGGAACGCCGCAACCCGGCTTCCACAAGAAGGGCTGCTACCTCAGCTCGCAGGCGTTCGAGCAGGCCGAGCCGCAGCAGCACTACCTCGCGGACCGCACCCGCTCGCTGGTCGCCAACGGGGCCGACAGCTACTTCCTCGACGTGGACGCGGCGGGCGAGCTCTTCCAGGACTTCGACCCCGGCCACGCGATGACCATGGACGAGGACCGCGCCAACCGGCTCGCCCGGATGCGGCGCCTGACGGACGGCTCGTACGACGCGTCCACGGGCCGGCCCGCCCCGCTGGTCCTGGGCTCGGAGTCCGCCGGCTCCTGGGCCAACCAGGTGCTGGCCTTCGACCACGGCTCGGGCACCCCGGTGGACGGGCGGCTGTGGGCGATGGAGTCCGGGCACTTCGACAACGGGCCGCAGGACCCCAAGGACGACGGCGCCTGGGGCGGCTACGCCCCGGAACAGGCCGCCGCCACCTTCTTCAAGCCGGTGCGCACCACGGACTTCAAGCCCGAGCACCAGGCCCGGGTGGCCGCCGCCCTGAAGGCGATGTACGACCCGCGGTACCGGGTGCCGCTGTACGAGACGGCGCTGCACGGTTCGCTGGTCAACGTCGAACGCTGGGAACTGCCCTTCAGCAAGCTGCCGGAGCAGAAGACCACGCGTGCGCTGCTGGCGATGCTCGACAACACCCCGCTCAACTTCGTGCTCAGCGACAAGGACCCGCACGACGGGCAGAACCTTCGGGAACTGGCCGCCCTGCAGCAGTACTTCGCGCCGCTGCACCAGGCGGCCGGCGCCCAGCAGCTGACCTCCTTCCGTTGGCTGACCGGCGACCACCTGGTGCAGCGGACCGTCTTCGGCGACGGCACGCTGACCGTCACCGCCAACTTCGGCACCACCGTCCACGACGGCCTGCCGGGCGGCTGCGTGGACGCCACCGTGCGCGGACGCCCTGGCACCCAGCGGCTCTGCCCGGCTGACGTGGTCTCCTGACGACCGGGGCTGACGAGCCGGCCAGCTGACGACCTGAGGACCTGACTGCCTGACTGCCTGACGAGCCGGCGGGACGGGCACCCCCGCCCGTCCCGCCCGTCCCGCCTGGCCCCGCCGCCCCGCCGCCCCGCCTGGCCCCGCCGCCCCGCCGTCCCGCCGCCGGTGTCGGTGCCGGGCGGACGCGGCGTGGTGGGTTAGCCTGCGCTGTGGGCCGGGTGCGCGGGGGCGACCACGGGGTGCGTACGGACCGGCCGACGAACGACTATGGGGGGTTTCACATGTCCAGGATCATCACTGCCGCCATGCCCGCGCACGGGCACACCGCGCCGATGCTGGCGATCACCGCCGACCTGGTGGCGCGCGGGCACGAGGTGGTCTTCCTCGGCGGGGCGCGGTTCGCCGGGGCCGCCGAGGAGACCGGGGCGCGCTTCGTCGCCCTGCCGCCGGAGGCGGATTTCGACGACCGCCGGATCAACGACTCCTTCCCGGGGCGGGCCGAACTGCCGCCCGGGCCACAGCGGTTGGCCTTCGACGCCCGGAACATCTTCATCGACCCGGTGCCCGCGCAGTACCGGGCGCTGCGCGCGTTGCTGGCGGAGTTCCCGGCCACGGTCGTGCTCGGTGACTGCTTCTTCCACGGCGCGGTGGCTCTGGCGCTGGCCCATCCGCGCGGCGAGCGGCCGGCCGTGGTGGGCATCGGGGTGTCCCCGCCGATGCTGCAGAGTGTCGACACCGCGCCCTTCGGGCTTGCGCTGGCGCCCCAGGCGGGACCGGAGGGGCTGGCCCGCAACCGGGAGTTGAACGCCGAGGCGGCGCTGCGCGGTGAGCCGCTGCGGCAGTACGCGGCCGAGGTCTTCGCCGGGGTCGGGGCCGAACTGCCGCCGGGGCCACGGGCGAACGCCGCCGTCACCGGGCCCGACCACTACCTGCAGCTGACCGTCCCGGGGTTCGAGTACCCGCGCAGCGACGCGCCGGCCTCGCTGCGCTACATCGGCGCGCTGGCGCCGCAGAACCGGAACGAGGTGGAACTGCCGCAGTGGTGGCCGGAGTTGGCCTCCGACCGCCCGGTCGTGGTGGTCACCCAGGGCACCCTGGCCAATGACGACCTGACCGAGCTGCTGGTCCCCGCGGTGCGGGCGCTGGCCGACCGCCCCGACCTGCTGGTGGTTGCGGCCACGGTCCGCCCGGACGGGCCCGAGCTGCTGGCGCAGGCGCTCGGCGGCCTGCCGGACAACGTGCGGGCCGCCGGCTACCTGCCGTTCGACCGGCTCCTGCCGCACGCCGACGTGTTGATCAGCAACGGCGGCTACGGCGGTGTCCACACCGCGCTGGCCTTCGGGGTGCCGCTGGTGGTCGCGGGCGGCAGCGAGGACAAGCCCGAGGTGGCCGCCCGGGTGGCCTGGCGCGGTGTGGGCATCGACCTGCGCACCGGGCGCCCGGGCGAGCCGGAGCTGCGCGAGGCCGTCGACCTGGTCCTGGCCGACCCGGCCTACCGCGCCAACGCCGCCGACCTGGCCGCCGAACTCGCGGCCCACCAGCCGCTGACGGCGATCGCCGAACTGGTGGACTCGCTCGGCTGACCGCCGCGGGGCGCCGCCGGGTGCTCGGGAGGACCGACCGGCGGGATCTGCCGACACGCCGTCACCTCGCGCGACCGGCCTCCTGCCCCACCCGGCCGCACGGACCGGTCTCCTACCCCACCCGGCCGCACGGGTTGGACTCGGCTTGTCGTCTTATCGCTCGCTGGGCCGATTCCATCTCCGAAAGGAACGGGCTCGTCCGGAAAGGGGTCCGATGGGGCGGGGAGCGGTTGAAGTAATTTGATGATGCGTCAATTGACTTCCCCCGCTGGCAATTTGCGCGATGCGGTCCAGGGTATTGCCCTCCCGATATGCGCTAGCCTCGTCCTGGCGTGATCACATGCCGATCTCGAATTGGGGGGAATCACATGGCAATCGGACGACGGCAACTCCTCACCTCCGTCGCGCTCACCGCCCTCGCCGCGCCCGTCCTGGCCAAGGGGACCGCGACCCGCGCGGCCGCGGCCGTGGGGGCGGCCCCGGCCGCCCCCTCCGGGCCGCTGTTCATGCAGGTCGTCGCGCACGAGGACGACGACATCCTGTTCATGAACCCGGACCTGTCCAACGCGCTCGCCATCGGCACCCCGTCCGTCACGGTGTTCGTCACCGCGGGCAACGCGACCGGCGACCCGTGCGCCACGTCCTGCTGGGACACGGCCGGCGAGCCGCTGCGCACCTGGAACCGGCAGATGGGCGCCATCAACGCCTACTCCCGGATGACCGGGGTCGGCGACACCGACCCGGCGACCGACGAGGTCGGGCACTGGACGGCCGAGGCGTGGACGGTCGCGGGCAAGCAGGTCGAACGGTACGTCCTCAAGGGCCGCCCAATGCACCTGATCTTCCTCAACCTGCACGACGCCGGGCTCGGCGCCGTCCTGGCCGGCGGCACCGACACCACGGTCGTCCCGGTGGGCAGCCCGCTGTCCGGGCCGTCGACCTACACGGCGGCGGACGTCGTCGAGGTGCTGCGGCAGCTGATGGTGACGTACCAGCCGACCGTGCTCCGGGCCCAGGACGAACTCCCGGACAGCCGCTACTCGGGCGACCACTCGGACCACGTCTCCGCCGCGAAGTTCGCCGGCCAGGCGGCCCTGCTGTACGGCGGCCCGCTGATCCAGGTGAACTACCGGGACTACAACATCAGCGACTCCCCGGTGAACCTCGACCCGGCGACGACCGGCGCCAAGGGCGTGTTCGTCTCCGAGTACGCCAGCCACGACCACTCGGGGAACTACTCCGACGCCTGGTTCTCCCGGATGTACTACCGCTGGTCGCGGGGCACCTCCTGGGCCGGGCTGAACCAGGACGGCCGGCCTCAGGTCTTCGTCGTCCGGGCCGGCGTCCTCTACACCTACTGGCGCCAGGCGGACGGCAGTTGGGGCGGTCCGGTGCGGATGGCCGACCCGGGCGGGCGACTGGCGCCGGGCATCGCGGTCGGGACCAACGCCGACGGCCGGCTGGAGGTCTTCGCCCGCCGCCTGACCGATCACCACATCATCTCCCTGCCCCAGGGTGCGCCCAACGGCTGGTGGTGGAACAGCTGGGCCGACCACGGCAACCCCAACACCGGACTCGGCAACGAGGACCAGGTCGGCGTGCCCGTGGTGGCCGGTAACCAGGACGGGCGGCTGGAACTGTTCGTCAAGAACGGCGGGGGCGGTCTCAGCAGCATCTGGCAGACCACCTCGGGCGGGGTGTGGACGGGCACGTGGACGGACCTGGGCGGCACCGACCTCCAGGACCCGGTCACCGCGATCCGCAACGGCGTCGGGGCGATCGAGGTGTTCGCCAGCACCCGCACCGGAATCCTCGGCTGGTGGCAGGGCGCCCCGAACGGAGCCTTCGGCGGCCCGGGCCCGATTCCGGGCGCCCGGCCGGCCAGCCCGCCCAAGGCCGCGCTCGACCAGGACGGCCGCATCGAACTCGCCTACCGCGAGGCCGGCACCGGCGCGATGCTGGTCAGCTACCAGACCCGGCCCGGCGGCGAGTGGAGCCAGTCCCCGGCCCCCCTCGGCGGAGACGGGGGAGTGGGCGAGCCGGCGGCGGCCACCGTCGGCGGACGGGTCGTCCTGTTCGAGCGCAACCGCGGCGGCGGCGTGAGCACCACCGCCCAGACCGCCCCGAACTCCGGCTACGGCACCTGGCAGGACCTCGGCGGCACCGTCCTCGACTACCCGGCCGCACTCGTCGACGGCGGCGGCGTCCTCCACGTGTTCGCGATCGGTTCGGACGGCCGCGTCTACTACCGCGCGGGCACGACGCCCACCACCTTCGGCGGCTGGCAGGGCCTGCCGCTCTGACCGTCCCGCCCGGCGGCCGGTCGGGGGCTCTCCCGGCCGGCCGCCGGGCCATGCGCCGCCGGGCCCGGGCCGTCGCCTCTGCCCGTGGCGAATCTGCGGCGGGCAGAGAAAACGCATCCGGAGGTCTCCCGGGGTCAAGAGTGGAGTCGAGGGCAAGCCCGCCTCAACACCTCGACTCGACACTTCGACACTTCGACACCTCGGCATCTCGACAAGGAGACCGGATGACTCCCCTCACCACGCTCGCGCCCCGCGCGGAGGAGGGCGGCACGCCGCCCAGCCGCTTCGACGACCACCTCGCGGCGCAGTTGCTCGCCCAGCGGATCGTCCTCCTCGGCACCCAGGTCGACGACGTGTCGGCCAACCGGGTGTGCGCGCAGCTGCTCCTGCTGTCGGCGGAGGACCCGCGCACCGACATCAGCCTGTACGTCAACAGCCCCGGCGGGTCGGTCACCGCGGGGCTCGCCATCTACGACACCATGCGGCTCATCCCGAACGACGTCTCGACGCTGGTGATGGGGTTCGCCGCCAGCATGGGCCAGTTCCTGGTCACCGTGGGGGCGCCCGGCAAGCGGTTCGCGCTGCCGAACGCGCGGATCATGATGCACCAGCCATCGGCGGGCATCGGCGGCACCGCCGCCGACATCGAGATCCAGGCGGAGAACCTCCAGTTCACCAAGAAGGCCATCGAGCGGATCACCGCCGAGCACACCGGGCAGAGCGAGGAGACGATCGCGCGGGACGGCGACCGGGACCGCTGGTTCACGGCCGAGCAGGCCAGGGAGTACGGGATCGTGGACCGGGTGGTGGAGTCGGTCGCCGACATCCGCCCGGCCGTGTCGCGCCGACGGATGGGGCTGTGACATGGGGTCGTACACGGTTCCCTACGTCATCGAGCGGACCGCGCAGGGCGAGCGCTCCTACGACGTCTTCAGCCGGCTGCTGAACGAGCGGATCATCTTCCTCGGCACCGAGATCGACGACGGGGTCGCCAACGTGGTCATCGCGCAGCTCCTGCACCTGGAGTCGGAGAGCCCGGAACGCGAGATCTCGATCTACCTCAACTCGCCCGGTGGATCGTTCACTTCGCTGATGGCGATCTACGACACGATGACGTTCGTGCAGGCGCCGATCTCCACGTTCTGCGTCGGTCAGGCGGCGTCGACGGCGGCGGTGCTGCTGGCCGGCGGAGACCCCGGGCGGCGGTTCGTGCTCCAGCACGCGCGGGTGCTGCTCGGCCAGCCGGCCAGCGGCGGCCGGCAGGGGACGGTGTCCGACCTCAGCCTCGCGGCGAAGGAGATGGTCCGCACCCGCTCGCAGGTGGAGGAGGTGTTGTCCCGGCACACGCACCACGACGTGGCGACGTTGCGCGCGGACATGGACCGGGACAAGGTGTTCACCGCCGAGGAGGCCGTCGCCTACGGGCTCGCCGACGAGGTGCTGAGCCGACGGCTCGCGTTCGGCTGACTCCGCGCGGGCGTGGCCGGTACGGCGGGGCGCGCCACCGTCGTACCGGCCGTCGGTCGGGGCAGGTCCGATCAGGCGGCGAGGCAGAGCCCGTCGTACTGCGCCGTGGGCGACGTGCGGCTCCGGTCCAACCGGCTTCGGCCCACCGCGCCCCGGCCCATCTGGCTCCGGGTGTGCCGGGTCAGTTCGTCCTGCGCGAGCGAGAGCAGGTCGGCGAGGCCGAACCCGAGGGCCCGGGCGGCGGCCGCGAGGACCTCGGAGGAGGCCTCCTTGCGCCCGCGCTCCAGCTCCGACAGGTACGGGATCGAGATCCGGGCCGCCTCCGCCACGTCCTTCAACGTCCTTTCCTGGGCGAGCCGTTCGCGGCGCAACGCGTCGCCGACGAGGTCGCGCCACAGGGGTTCCCTCGGCGCGGGCGCGGGCGCCGGTGACGCTCCCGCCGGCCGCTGCGGGGCGCGGGTCGCCCCGCCGGAACCGGGCGACGAGGTGTGCGGGCGCAGGGGGATGACGCGGGCTTCGTTCGGCGCATGAGTGCTCACCCCTCCAGCCTAGGGATCCGGGGCACCAGGGGAAGGGAGTGGCGTTCTGCCCTGGGTGAAGCCGTACGGGCCGCCCGGCCGGGCCCGTGGCCGTCGAACTCGCCACGGGCCCGGCCTGGTTCCACTACGCGTGCCGCGCCCCGCGCCGGCGCGCGACCACGACCAGCACGCCGCCCGCACCCAGCAGCGCCGCCGCACCGGTCACGCCGAGCGGCAGCACGCTGCCGGCCCCGGTGGTCGGCAGCGCGCCGCCGGGCCGCTCATCGGGCCGGGACGGCCAGGCGCTCGGCGACGGCGGCGACGGCGGCGACAAGGACGCCACCGCCGCCACCGAGGACGACGGGCTCGGTGCCGGGGTCGGTGCCGGGGTCGGGGTCGAGACCGCATCCGGCGACGACGGGGCCGCGCCCGAACCGGCCGACGGGAGCAGCCGGTTGACGACCGTCACCGTGATCCCGTCGTCCAGGGTCTCGCAGGTGAGCACCAGCGGCCCGAAGACCGCGACGGCCGGCGCCGCGTAGCCGTCGGGCGGGCTCACCTCCACCCAGTAGTACGTCCCCGGTCCGACGACGATCCGGCAGATGCCGTCCGCCCCGGTGGTGCAGGGATCGCCGACCGGCGAGTCCTGGTGCCCGCCGGCGGTCTGCGGCCAGCTGGGCCCGCCGTTCCAGCGCCACAGCTGGAACGTCGCCCCGGCCAGCGGCCTGCCGTCCTGGTCGTGCTTGACCAGGGTCAGCGTGCCCTCCTGCGGCCGGAAGCCGAAGTCGAAGGTGTGGTCGTCCTGGCCCGGCCCGCCGGTGGTCAGTTCCCGCTCGGCGTACGTTCCGCCCGGCGGGACGACGCCCTTGGAGTTGATGAACGGGTTGTCGCCGACGTCGTGCCGGGTGGGCACCCACTGGTACAGCGGGCCACCCTCGGCGAAGTCGGCGGGGTTGTCCAGCCGGATCGTGTACTTGGTGTGCGGCTTGAGCCCGCCGTCCACGTTCGAGTCGTCGAAGTAGTACTCGCCGCGCGCCGTCGTCCGCGCCGTGCCGACGAGCTTCCCCGGCCCGTCGTACAGGTGGACGGTGGCGCCCTCCACCGGGCGCTGGCCCGGCTTCTGGATGCCCTTGTGCTCGGCGTCGTACCAGACCCGGTTACCGATCTGCAGCGGCGCCTGGTCGCAGAGCACCTCCAGGTCCCCCATCGAGGCGCCCTTGCCGAACGGCGCGGGCACGTTCGCCGGGTTGAGCCGCAGGCCGAACGCCGGGTCCTGCCTGCCGTCGCGCTGGACGAACGACGTGCCGTAGCCGAAGGCCGTGCTGTTGGGGTCGAACCCGGAGGTCCCGATGGTGTTCTCGACCTTGGACAGCGCCATCCCGGCGTAGGCCGCGTTGTGGTGGACGCCCATCCGGCTGGTGTCGAAGAAGCGGGCGCCCCGGGGCGAGAGCCCGCAGCCGGTGTTGGCGTCCAGCACGTAGGTGCCGCCGCTCAGGCAGGCCTTGTTCAGGTCACCGCCCGACAGCACCTCGCCCACCGCCGCGCCCGACCCCGACTGGCCCGTCGCCCGGTCGGCCATGCGGTCGCGGAAGGCCAGCAGCATCGAGCCGTCCGTCTCGAATCCGACCTCGCCCAGCTCCGGCTCCGGCTGCGCGCGGAAACCGGCGCAGGTCTGGCCGTTCTGCGTGGTCGGGTAGGTGTTCGTCCACGGGAACCAGCCCGCGCCGTCGCACGGGCCCGATCCGACGGTCGACTGGCGCGGGTAGTCCAGCGGCTGGTCCAGCACGGCCGCGCGGAACCGGCCGGTGGCCAGGTCGAAGGGCAGCACGACCGCCCGCAGGTCCGAGGCCTTGCCCGTCGACTCGCCCGAGCAGACCCCGCCGAGGTAGCCGACGCCGTCCTGGAGGCCCAGGCCGAACGGCCGCCAGTCCCCGGCCGAGGCGCAGCCCGGGTCCGGGACCGGGTAGACGCCCCTCGGCTGCGCGGCCGTCGGCGCGGTCGCGTCGTAGCGGTACAGCGTGCGGGTGTTGAGGTTGACGACGAACAGGTCCCTGCCGTCGTTCGTCACCTTGAGCCCGCCGAGGCTCTCCTTGCCCGGCGCGACGAGGAACGCGTCGTCCGTCCCCGGTCCGTGCGCCGTGCTGCCGGCGTCCGGGACGGTGGTGAACAGCGTGGTCCGCCCCTGCGCCGGGTCGGTCACGTAGATGCCGCCGGCGCCGCCGGGGCCGTAGTCCGTGGTGCGCTTGGCCGCCGCCGAGGAGAAGATCCGCCGGTCGGCCTTGTTCCACGCGATGCCGTAGAGCGTGCCCGTCTGCGCGTCGGTGGCGAGGTTCGTGACGTTGACGTCCACGCCGTCCTGGCCACGCGCGCGGTACGGGAACGACACCAGCGTGCGCTGCGCGCCGCCTCCCCAGGTGGTGTTCTGGCAGGTCGTCACCAGCGGCGCGTTCTGCTGGCAGTAGTCCCCCGGGTACCACAGCCCGGTGGTGTACGAGACGTTCTTGCCGTCGGAGAGGTCGACGAACTCCTCGTTGGAGCTCAGCTGGTTCGGCGCGCCGTCCAGCCCCTGCCGCGAGGCGAACGCCGGGAACAGCACGCCCGGCTTCGGATTCACCACCTGCACCCGGTACGTGCCGCCGTGCTCCCGGCTCCGCGGCGGCGCCAGCGTCACCGTCCCGTCGGCCCCGGTGGTGCCCTCGACGTGGGCCCGCGCCTCGCCGGTGAGCGTCACCTTCACGCCCGCCAGCCCCGGCTCCAGCGCGGGCGTCCACACCCCGGAGGAGTCCACGGCCCGGATCACCCGGACCGTCACCGTCCCGTCCTCCGTCTGCGAGAACGCCGCCGGCGCCGTCAGCGCCCCGCCGCCGCACAGCGCGGCGGCGAGCACCGCGGCCCGCGCGACGCCCTTCCTTCTCCTTCTCGTCCCCACCTGATCCCCACTCTCATGGTCGGCGGACATCTGCCCGATCCGGACAGGACCCCCAGGAGAGCGACAACCGGTCGTCCACGTCCTGGTTTCGGGGCGCATTCACTGGTGTGTGTGACAGGTGAAGGGCCGGAAATCGCATCAAGTTCGGATGCGACCGCACAAGTTCGCATACCGCAGGAGAAATCCCGACGCCCGGAGCGCCCGGACCCCCGCGGCGGAGCGGATCCGCAACTCCCCGCAGTCCCGCCCGACGGCGTCTACCACAACGCCCTTTACCACAACGCCCCCCTGCCACGCCGCCGTTCCGGTGCCCGGACGCCGTCCTGCCCGGGGGGCCTTTAGGCCTGAAAGCCGCTATCCGAAGCCGGTGATCAAACCGTAGGAATGGCTCCACGGCCTGATCGGCCACCCACCCGTGATCAGAAGGAGCTTTCGCCCATGATCCGTCTTCGCACCTGTATGGCCATCGCCGGCGCCGCGGCGACGTTCGCCCTGACCGCCGCGCCCGCCCAGGCCGCCCCGGGCGACGTCACGACCTCGTGCGGAAGCGTTCTCACCCCGGCCGGCTACGTCGACGTGAGCTGGGGTTACAGCAGCAGTTGCGGCACGCAGAGCTTCAGCCCGAACATCAAGCAGATGAAGCAGCTCACCGGACTGCCCGTCGGCACCGTGGTCCAGGCCTGCTCCACCACCTACCCGCCGGCGGGCTGGGTCCAGACCGGCTCGTACTACACCAGCAGCTGCGTCGCCTGGTCGAACCCGAGCCTCAACAACAACGCCTGGCAGCTGAAGCGCGTCTCCTGACCGGGCGACTCCGCTGGGCCGGCACACCCGGGGCGCTCCCTCAGGAGCGGGGTGCCCGGCCGTCCGGGCCGCCGTCCGGGAGGCGGTCCCGGACGGCGGCGTAGGCGGGGCGCGGACGGCGGCCCGAAGCCCGACCGCCGCCGAGCGGCCAGGACCGGGCACCGGCATCCGGCACCCGGCGCCCTCGGTGGATCAGCTTTCGGACAGCTGCTCGCGCAGCACCGTGCGCAGGGTGACGGGATCGCGGCCGAGCAGGTCGGCCAGGGTGGGGTCGGTGGCGGCGAACTCACCGGCGCGGCTGGCGGCGAAGATGCCGAGCAACCGGTCGGCGGTTTCCGCGGGGACGCCTTGGCCCGTCAGCTGCGTGCGGAACTGGTCGTCGGGGGCGGTGGTCCGCGTGACGGTGCGGCCGGTGAGCTCGGTGGTGATGGCGGCGATGTCGTCGAAGGTGAGCGCCTGTCGGCCCGTGAGCGGCGGCGTGGGGCCGTCGAAGCGGCCTTCGTCGGCCAGGATGGCGGCGGCTGCGTCCGCGAGGTCGGCGTGCGCGGTCCAGGCGACCGGCCCGTCCGCGGGGAGCGCGAGCCGGCCGGACTGTGCCGCGTTGCCGAGGAAGTGCGCCGCGCTGGTGGCGTGGAAGCCGTTGCGCAGCGAGGTGAACGGCACGCCGCAGGTGCGCAGGGCCTCCTCGGTGGCGGCGTGGTCGCGGCAGGCCTGGAAGCGCGACGTCGCGCCGGCCCCCATCTGGCTGGTGTAGAGGATGCGACGGGCGCCCGCCGTGACGGCCGCTTCGATCGCGGTGCGGTGCTGCCTGACGCACTCCTCGCCCATCTTGTCGACGGAGACGACGAGGACCTGCGAGGCGTCCTCGAAGGCGTGCGCGAGGCCGGCGGCGTCGGTGAAGTTGCCCTGGCGTACCCGTACCCCTTGGTCGGCGAAGTTCTGCGCCTTCTGCGGGTCGCGGACGCTGACGCCGATGCGTGCCGCCGGTACGCGCGTCAGCAGCCTCTCGACGATCTGACGCCCCAGCTGTCCGGTGGCTCCGGTCACGATGATCATGATGTGCTCCCGTGTCGCGACGAGATGGTTCCAGTGGAAACACTTTCAATGTATCGCCGATAATAACGATGGAACCAGTGGTGCGGTATCGTTGATTCATGCCATCGCCTTCACGCGACAGGGGCGGCGCCACCGCCACCGCGTCCACCATTGAGTCCGCCCCCGCCTCCCCGGGCCGGGAGCAGACCAGGCAGCGGGTCATCGAGGCCGCCATCGGACTGCTGACGCGCGGGGGCCGCGACGCGGTCACCACCCGCGCGGTCGCCGATGCGGCGGGCCTGCAGCCGCCGGCCATCTACCGGCTGTTCGGCGACAAGGACGGGCTGCTCGACGCCGTGGCCGAGCACGGCTTCGCCGCGTTCCTCGCCACCAAGCACGTCGACCCCGACCCCCGGGACCCGATCGAGGACCTGAGAGCCGGCTGGGACGTCGCGGTCGAGTTCGGTCTGGCCAACCCCGCGCTGTACACGCTGATGTACACCGAACCCACCGGGACCACCTCGGCCGCCTTCAAGGCCGGCATGGAGATCCTGATGGGCCGCATCCGACGCCTCGCCGTCGGCGGCTGGCTCCGCGTCGACGAGGAACTCGCGGCCCAGATCATCCACGCCACGGCGCGCGGCGCCGTGCTCACCTGGCTGTCCCTGCCCCGGGACCGGCGCGACCCGGCCCTGTTGACCACCCTTCGGGAGTGCATGGTCGCCGCCGTCACCAACCGGCAGCCGGCCGTGA
This sequence comes from Kitasatospora sp. NPDC088264, assembly GCF_040685715.1. Taxonomy (NCBI): domain Bacteria; kingdom Bacillati; phylum Actinomycetota; class Actinomycetes; order Kitasatosporales; family Streptomycetaceae; genus Kitasatospora; species Kitasatospora sp. NPDC088264. The sequence continues at coordinate 17,055 of NZ_JBFBIR010000050.1, read as the reverse complement.
ACGAGCCGGGCCCGGCCGGCGCAGCCCGCGCCCTGCGCGCCGCACTGCCCGAACAGACGACGCTCAGCGGCGCCGAGCAGCATCTGCTGGGGGAGTGGCTGAACCGCCTCGCCGCCGACGGCTGACCACCGGCGGCTGGACCGGGCAACGCTACCCCGGCCCCGGTGTCAACTGATGGTGCACCACGTCTCGGACCGTCGCGAGCTGCCCTGGTGGACGGCGACGGAACGAGCAGCCCGTGGCCCCGAGCGCTCGGGACCGGCTCAGCCGCGCAGGTGGTTCAGCAGCGCGTCGCCCGCCGGATAGGGGCGCTCGGCGGGAAGGAGCTGCCGGGCGGCATCCAGAGCCCCGTCCCTCACCTGGGCCTGGACCGTGTGCGCGAGTGCGGTGACGTTGTCGATCGAGACGATCCACTGCTCCGCGTAGCGCTCGGCGGCCTCGCCGGCGAGGCCGCTGGTGCGGCGCTCGGCGGTCGCTGCGGCACCTGCGGTGAGCGCGTGGTGGAGGTGTTCCCGGGTTCCTCCGCTTCCCGGCGGTGCCGGCCGGCGGGTGCCGAACGGCCCGGGCCGTTCGGCACCCAGTGGCGGGGCACCGTCTTTTCATGCGTTTCATGCGGCGGCGGCGTGCGGCGAGCGGTGCGGCGGTACAGGCGCCGGATCACCCGATACAGGCGCCGGGGGGCGGGGGCCGGACAGATCCTGGACTATCTGGCGGCGCTTGCGCGACCCTGGCGGTGCCCGACGGCCGGGATCAGTTCTTCCACACGCCCCAGTAGACGTCGGCGTTGTCGCCGGAGCCGCTCTCACGGGTGGTGCGGAAGACGCTGCTGGTGCCATTCTCGTCGTAGCTGTTGGAACCGGTGTAGGGGTTGGCCCAGTGCAGCTGGACGGTGTTGTTGTTGCGCCAGCCTTCCTCGCAGCCGTACGTGCTGAACGTCGCCCAGCCCTCGGTGCCGGTCAGGAACCCGTTGCTCTCCGACTGGAAGGTGGCGTCGCCGGTGTTCCCCAGGGTCTGCGGCGGCTCCTGGCCCTGCGTCCAGATGCCGTGGGCCAGAGCGTAGCCGGTCCGGTAGAGCGAGCAGCCGGTTCCGTTGTGCAGGTGGACGGTGGTGCTCCGGGCCGCCTGGGTGGTGGCCTGGGCGGTGGCCGGGGCGGCCTGGGCGGTGCCGGTGGCGATGGTGCCGAGCCCGATGGCGCTTACCGCAGCCAGCGCCGCGAAGCGTGCGGAGGTACGCATGGTTCCCTCGATTCCGTGTGCCTTCGGTGGGTGGCGCGGGCGGTGTCCCGCGCCGTGGTGAACGATGCGCCGCGCCGACAGACAAACGATGGACGCTGCGGCTCGCGCCGTTCACCGCACCGTTCGCAACGCCCGTCCATCGTTTGTCAGTTGGTGTGGCGTACGAGCACCCGGGCGGCCGCCCGTCCCGGCGAAGGCCCCGGAGACGTCCTCCCTCACAGTGGAGTGAGGATGTCCTGGTCCGCCCCGTCGAGGACGAAGCCGTTGTCCAGCCGGACCCGGACCGTCACCCGGTTCCCCCGTTCCCGGTGCGCGGTCCACTGCGGCTCCAGCGCGGCGATCTCCGCCTCCAGGCGCTCGCGGCTCGCCACCGGCATGGTGTGCCCGTAGTCCTCGAACAGCGCTTTGAGCCGCTGGTACTCGCGAACCTCATGGCTCTCCGGGAGTTCCCCGTCCACCCGCTCGACGGTGCCCTCCATCCCGGATCCCAGTGAGAGGAACCCGACGACGGCCCCGGGCTCCCCGGCGACCGCCTCACCGATCCTGAGATCCTCGGCCAACCTGACGCGCCGGCCTTCCTTCAGGGTCATCCGTCCTCTGCCTCTCCATCGATCGAGGCCGCCGGCGCCGCCGGCCCGCGGCCACGGCCATTATCCGCGGTCGTGTCACGGTGCAAGATCCTCGGCGACAGAGCCTCCGCCGTCTCCGAAGGTGAGCGAGGTGCTGCCGGCTGCTCTACCTGCACGGCTTGTCCTCGGGGGGCTTCGTGCCTGCGCTGGAGCAGTTCCTCGGCTCGGCGGCCGGCCTGTCACCGGCCACCGTGACCCGGCTGGCCAGGCAGTGGCGGCGTTGTCAGCGCTCGCTCGTTGGGGCGAAGGGCCCGTCCAGGGCTGCCCATTGCAGGAGCAGGATGGTCTTTCCGTCGGTGATGCGTCCCTCGCGGGTCATGGCGAGGGCCTGGGCGAAGGGCAGTTCGAGGACCTCGATGTCCTCGCCGTCCTCCTCGAGTCCGCCGCCGGTTCCGGTCCGGTCGGCCGGTGTGTAGGGGGCGGCGAAGAAGTGGAGGCGTTCGGTGACGGAGCCGGGACTCATGTAGGCGTCGAGGATGTGGGTGAGCGGTCCGAGGGTGACGCCGAGTTCTTCGGCGCTCTCGCGGCGGATGGCTGTGGGCGGGTCGTCCGCGTCGAGCAGGCCTGCGGCGGCTTCGATGAGCATGCCGTCGGGGTGGTCGTTGACGTAGGCCGGGTAGCGGAACTGGCGGGTGAGCAGGACTCGGCCGCGTTCGGTGTCGTAGGGCAGGACGACGGCGCCGTTGCCGCGGTCGTAGGTCTCGCGCTGCTGGGTCTCCCAGCGTCCGTCGCGGCGGCGGTAGTCGAAGGTGGTGCGCCGCAGGACGTGCCAGCCCTGGGAGGTGAGCTCGACGTCGCGGACCCGGATGTCGGGGTTGCGGTCCAGGCCGCGTCCGGCCTGGTCGAGGCCGGTGCGGCCGCGGTGGTCGGGGGTGTCGATGCCCGGGCGGCTGCTCACGCGGTCTCCGGCGGGGTGCGGCGGGGGATCTCGGCCGCGTCGTGGTAGACGGGCAGGCCGAGGCGGCGGGCGGTGGCGACGTCCTGGTCGGCTCCGGCGGAGTCGCCGGGCAGGCGCAGTACAGCGTCGCAGTGTGTGAGCAGGCGGTCGGCGGTCGGGTAGAGGACCTGGTCGGCGAGGGGGTCGGTGGGGCCCGCGCCGGCTGAGCGCAGGACGGGCAGGGCGATCCACTCCCCGATCACGGGCAGGTGGCCGGCGGCGAAGACGGGCCAGGCGGCGGCTTCGAGGCGGGCGAGGTTGACGGCCATGGCCTGCGGATCGCCGTCGGTGCCGGAGCGGTAGGGGCCGGCGATGAGGATGAGCATGGGCTTGTCGGGCATACGCGCTACGATACATGCAGAAACGTGCAAGAACAGGAGAGATTACGGATGCTGGCTGCTGAACGGCGCGACCACCTGCTCGGTCTGCTCGCCCGCGAGGGCAAGATCGTCGCCAAGGACGTCGCCGCCGACCTGGGGATCTCCGAGGACAGTGTGCGACGTGACCTGCGCGATCTTGCCGCCGAAGGACTCTGCCAGCGGGTCTACGGCGGCGCGTTGCCTGTCTCGCCGGCGGTGGTGGACTACGCCGCCCGACAGAGCGTGGCCCCAGACGGCAAACGGAAGGTCGCCTCGGCGGCCGCCGCCCTGGTGCGGCCGGGCAACACCCTGATCCTCGACGGCGGCACCACCGCCCTCGCCGTCGCCCACGCACTCCCGCAACACCTGGCCTGCACCGTGATCACCCACAGCCCGACGATCGCCGCGGCCCTGCTCGACCATCCGCAGGCGGAACTCTTCCTGCTCGGAGGCCGGATCTTCAAGCACTCGGCGGTCGCCTGCGGTGCCGCCGCGGTCGAGGCCGCGCAGAACATCTCCGCCGACCTCTGCCTGCTCGGCGTCACCGGCGTGCACCCCGAAGCGGGACTGACCACCGCAGACGCAGAGGAGGCCGCAATGAAGCGCGCCCTGGCCGCACGGGCCGCGGACACCTACATCCTCGCCTCCTCCGAGAAGATCGGCACCGCTTCGCGGTTCCGCGTCCTGCCCTGGGAGAAAGTCAGCGGACTGATCACCGACGCCGACCCTCACGACGCGGTCGTCGAGCAACTCAAAGCGCTCGGCCTGGAAGTCCTGCCAGCCGACTGACAGCTACGAGCCAACACGGGATCGCGGACCGGCCGGCACGTGTCCAGAGCACCATCCCGCCACCACCACGGCTCAGCGATCCACAGGAATTGACGATCACTCCTTCGACGGGCTGGTCGGTCGGATCGTTCGAACGGCACGTCGATCGTGGTGGCGTGTCTGCTGGCGCTGGATGTCATCCTGTTCGCCGCTGGATCGCCTCACTGCCTCAGACGGGATGAACCGACCCTCTCCTGCCCCGCTCGAATCCCGGCCGGGCCGTGTTCTAGGGTTTCGTGGTTCTGCCCCGGCGGGCAGGCCAGCCGGCGTCCCGCGAAGCCCAGCGGGACTGATCGTTCTCACGGTTACGTCCACCACCAGGGCCCGGTCTCGTCCGCGGCGCACATCCCCGCGACCACTCTGTCAGGCCCCGCACGGCCCGTCAGCTCCCGGGTCGCCGTGCCCAGAACAGGATATGGCCGCTGTCGCCCTCGGGGACGAACTCCTCGTGCGATACCTCCAAACCGGCTTGCAGCAGCCAGGACCGGTTCGTGTCCGCGTCCGCTTGACTCCACCACATCGCAGCCCCGCCACCGAGCCAGTTCTCGTCGGTCCCGGTCCAGGTTTGATGCCCGGTGGTGACCACAAGCCAGCCTCCCGGCCGCAGCCACGATGCGATCCGCCCCAGCAGGGCAGGCTGTTCCTCGACAGGAATGTGGATCAGCGCGTACAAGCAGATCACAGCGTCGAAGGTCCCCGACGGGAACGCCAGGGTCGTGGCGTCCGCTCGAATGAACTCGGCCTCCGGCGCCAGCTCCCGAGCCCGTTGGACCTGGACGTCGCTGATGTCGACGCCCGTGACACGGTGCCCCGCTGCGGCGAGCGACCGGACCACGGGGACTCCTGTCCCGCACCCCACATCCAGAACCACGCCCGCCTCCGGGAGCCGCCCGAGCAACTCCTCGATCCACGATCCGTACTTCGTCTCGCTGTTGAACACCCGCTCGTAATGCGCGGACAGCAGATCGTACCCACGCCGGACCAAGTCCTTCGGATCTTCAGCATCCACAATGGCGCACCGTAACGGTCTCTGGCCGGCGGAGCGACTCCATTCCGGCTGCCTCCGGCCGGGTCCGGCGGCCACCTCTGGCCCCACAGATCAAGGTGACGGTCCGGCTCGCCGACAACCCCTGACTTCGGCGTTCGATTTCCGACCTGGGCAAACGTCGCTGGAATCTTTAGGAATAGGCACTTACAGGGCTTCCCACCGGCGGATTAGGTGATAACCCACCTTGGCAAGGGCCGGCGACGGTCCTGTTCTACCGGCGCGAGACGAGGGGCCGCTGGACCCGCTGGAACACCGACTTCGCGGCGCAGAGCCTGCACGGCTTCGGCGTCGGCCTGCCGGCGCCGCTCGCCGTCGTCGCCGCGCCTCGATCATTGCCTCCCACCTCGGTTGATTGCTAAGAGCGTGTGATATATCACTTTCGGTTATGTCGATGATTCGTGTCGCACCATGAACACCCTGCCTGTAGCCGACGCCCGGAGCGCAGGATGGGGGGCCTACCTCCGACTGGCCAAGGCCGACTCACTCGACCGGTTCCTCTTACCGATCCTCGTCGGCTGGTCTGCTCTGTCGACCGAGTCCTGGCTGTCCGCCAGCAGTGCCCGCGTGGTCACGCTGATCACACTCGGCACGGGGTCACCTGCCTCGCCTGGTCACGGCGGTTGTCACCGCCTGGGGCAGCGAACCGGCCGGTCAAGGCCGGCGCTCCAACCCGGCGGGGGACGGCCGCCGTGTGCATCACCAGAGCACTACGCCGACCTGACGCTCCAGGAGACGCAGATCGTCCGCTTCGTCGCCCAGGGGATGTCCAACCGGGACATCGCCGCCCAGCTCTTCCTGAGTTCGCGAACGGTCGCCTACCGCCTCTGGAAGGCCTATCCGAAGCTCGGCGTCGGCTCGCGCGGGGAACTGGCGGCGCTGGTCTGACGGCGCTGGTCCGAAAAAACCGGTTGCGGGGGAGCGCGGCCCAGATCACGATGTGCGGCATGTACCTGTGCTGACGACTGCCACGTAGCAACTCACCCCTACGCGATCGACCTCTGCGCCGGGCCACCGGCCGCGCGCTGAGTCGATGACACGCGCGCTCACGCGATCGACCGCCCTCGGCGCTCGGCCATGCCGCCATGTGGCCATGTCCCGAGGCGATGAGACGCGCTGTCGCGAGTTGCCACGGAGAGACACACCTGTCGCGCGATCGACTTCGGGGCGCCCGCTATGCGGCCACCCGCCCCGAGGCGATGACACGCGCCCTCGTGAGCACTCGTCAGATCCCAGGAGCCCCGGCCGATCCAGCCGATCCGGCCTGCGCGCGTTCCTGCTGAACCAGGAAACAGACCACCATGCATACCGAACGCAAGGCCCGCTGGGCCGTGCGCCAGTCCGCGCTGCCCACCGTCGTCCGCAGCTGCCCGGACTGCTCCAGCACACGGCACCGGCCCTCAGGCAAGATCCGTGTCAACGCCAACGGCAAGCTCATCGACGTCTGGCTGCTGCTCAGCTGCGCGGGCTGCGACCGGACCTCGAAGGTGCCCGTCCACGAGCGCGTCCACACGTCATCGCTGGAACCCGCCCGCAGGGAGGCGTACGAGAACAACGACCTCGCCGTGGTGCGGGAACTGACGATGAGTGCGTCGCTCGCCGCCAAGAACGGCTACCGCCTGGACTGGAGCGGCACCTGGGAGCTGGAGGCACGCACGCCGCTCCACGCGATCGACGATCCGACCCCGCTGACGGTGCTGGTGAGCTTCGAGCTGCCGGTCCCGGTCCGGGTCGAACGCCTGCTCATGTCCGGCCTCGGCCTCAGCCGCAGCCGGGTCCGCCGGATGGTCGCGGACGGCCGCATCCGCCTGCCGCTCGCCCCGGACGCCAAGGCGCGCCGGGACTTCGAGCTGACGGTCCACGCTCCGGCGGCGACCCTGGCTCAGCTCGCGGCTCCGGTCGCGGCGACGCGGCGGGAGGCGGTGCGCGAACTCGGCGCCGCCGACACCGTCGAGGCGCCGCTGCGCCTGTCGCGCGCGGTGTCCGGGGCGTAGGCCGACGGCTCGGTGCGGGGCGGTACCCGCGCGCGGCTCACGGACTCGCCGTTCGTGAGCCGCGTGGTGGGCTCCCGCGTGGTGGGTCCAGCCTCCTCCGACGACGCAGTCCGGGGTACCGCAACGGTGGTGGCAGGCGATGATCGGAGCGTGACCGGCTCCCCGGGCGTCCCCAGGCCCGACGGCATGATCGTCGCCATCGACGCAGGTCACCAGGCTGTGTGCTTCTACCGTCACTACCCGCAGCCGGTGGCCGCGGTACGGCGGCACCTGCCACGCCCGACCCTGCTGCGGCGCTGGCTGGCTGCCACCGACCGGTTGGATCCGGCGGAGGGCGGCGCGGTGGTGCTGCGCTGCTGGCCACCGATCCCGACGGCCGCACCGTGATCGCCTCCGGCGCCGTCACGGCCTACGATCCGCCGACCCTGTTGGAGCTGGACCTCGACCCGCACGGGCGGGTCCGGTTCGACCTGACCGACGAGGGCGGCGGCACGGCTCTCGCCTTCAGCACCAAGCTGCCCGCGCCCTCCTCCGGGAGGCTTCCGGGAAGCGGGTGGTGACAGACATCGCGACCAGGTGACAACTACCTTGACCAGTCACACCAGGGTGCTGACGGCGATCAGGGGCAGGGCCAGTTCGGCGGTCCTGTCGCCGAACTGTGAGGCCGACTGACCGGCCCAGAAGCGGCGGAACCGCCGATCCCGCCACAGCGGGCCCGTGTCGGTGGAGGTGGTCAAGGATCGCCAGCCGCACCGGATGCGCCAAGGCCCGCATGGCTTGGGGGTCAGTGATCTCGATATCGTCCAGGCGATTGTTGGAGGCCATGGCGTGAGAGTCAACTCTCGCATCGGCGGCTTCGTCTGTGGTCCTGCGCTCGGCGCCCCTCTCCGGTCCTGGCCGCGACGGGGTTCCGTGCCCGTGTGCAGCCCCTCTGCCTTCCGTCCGCCGACGGCGGTACCGGGAGCGGCACAGGCCCCCCAGGTGGGAGATCGTCAGGTTCCGGCCGAAGCCCGCGGCGCCGCATGTCCATCGGGGGGTCGGCAGAGAACAGTTGTACTCGACCGGTCGGTGATTGCGTCCCACTCCTTGGCAGGGGCGGCAGCCCGGAGAGCGCCCCGGGTAGCGCCGGTCCCTCGACCGCGTCGGGCCGGTGACACGCGGGGGCATTGCTGCCACCCTGAGCGTATGAGTACGGGCCAGGCCCAGCCGCTGTGCACGGACGTTGCTCCACGGCACCGGGAAGGCGATGCCGCCTCCCCGGCCCAACCGCCCACGCCCGTAACCCCCGTGGTCTGGTCCTACCGATCGTTGTTTCTCAGGGAGGCACGATGACCGGCCGAGTGATCTACGCGTCGTTCGAGTTCCAGTTCCCGCTGGGCGGCATTCGGGTGCTGAACCAGCAGGTCTCGCTGCTGCGGGCCGTCGGCGTCGAGGCGTTCCGCTGGACGCCAACGCCGGGATTCCGTTACACGTGGTTCGACGACGACGTGCCGACGCTGTCCGGCATGACCTTGGACCTCGGGCCCGAGGACGTGCTGGTGCTGCACGAGGTCAGCGTGGTCCCGGGCCACGACCCGGCGCCCGGCGGCCACAAGGTGATCTACTCGCAGGGGCACTACGTCAACTTCCTGACCTGCCCGGAACCCGGCCCGTATCCGGGATGGTCGGACCGGCCGGCTCTGTGGACGATCTCGAAGGCGGGCGTCGACATGTTCCGCCGCGCCCTGCCCGAGTTCGAACCGCACCTGGTGCCGAACGTCATTGACACCGAGTTGTTCCGACCGGCGTCGACCGAGCGGGTTCGGCGCATCGCGTGGATGTCCCGCAAGCGCCCGATCGAGACCACTCTGCTCCGCCGTCTGCTGCACGCCGACCCGCGGTTCGAGGGCGTGGAGCTGTACGACATCCACGCGGTCCCCCACGAGGAGGTCGCTCGCGTCCTGTCCGACACGTCGGTGTTCATCGCGTTGGGAGCGCCCGAGGGCGAGGGCTTCGGATTGCCGCCGGCCGAGGCGATGGCCAGCGGCTGCCTGGTGACGGGTTACGCCGCCGGCGGCGGAGCGGAACTGTTCGACTCGCCGTCCGCGTGGCGGATCCCGGAGCTCGAAACGGATCGGTTGGCGGACAAGGCCCTTGAGCTGCTCGACCTGCCCGGCCAGGACGAGGTGCGGCGGGCGGGCCGTCAGTGGGTCGCCGACCGGTACACCACCCGGGCCGCCGTCGAGGCACTGATCGAGGGCATCCGCAAAGCGCGTGCCCTCCCCGGCGGGGCGGCGAAGGCCACCCATCCGGCCGCCTGGATGGAGGAGTTGTTGAGGCGCTTCCCGGTGCCGCCGGAGACGCACGCCCGGGTGGAACCACCGGCCGCTTCGTAGTCCTCCAGCCGGACTGCTCCGTTCCCGCCGGCCACCGGCCCGAAAGCGGGGAGCGACGGCCCGCACCAGCGCGGTGCAGGCCGTCGCCACCTCGCACGACCCCGTGCTCGGCGGGTGACGCAGCAGGTCAGGCCGGACGTCGGCCTGCCCACCCACGGCCCGCTGCGACAGGCTTCAGCGGGAGTGTTGCCGCACGGGCGAGAGGTGCAGTTGCTGCGGGGCGGAGTGCAGGTGTGTCGAGAGGTCCGGCAGGGGGGCGGTGTCGCCCGTGGTGAACCACACCAGGACGTCCTCGCCGGCCCGTACGGGCAGGGCGGGGAAGTCGTTCTCCGCGTGTTCGGTGCGGTGAACCGCCAACGGCGGGGTCCGGACGGCCAGTTCCGGGCGCAGACGCCGCTCGAAGTGGTCGGCGAAGGCGGCGGGGTCCAGGGGGTGGCAGATGGTCGCGACGACCGGTCCGGCGTCGGCCGGGGTGGTGAAGCCCGGGCCGCGCAGCAGCAGGACGTCGTCCGAGTCCACCATCGTCGCGTTGGCGGCGTCCCGGTGCTCCTTCCAGACCGGCCCGTAGTAGAAGGCGTGCAGTGCTCGTGCCCGCGACGCCATGTCCGGGAAGCTGCGCAGCCAGACGAAGCGGTCCGGGTCGTCCAGGTCCCGGAACCGGCCGCCGACGGTGATGCCCACTGCCTGCTGTCCGGTCACGAACTCCCGCTCGAAGAGGTCGATCAGAGTGTCGCGGGCACCTTGGTGCAGGGTGTACTGGCGCAGTTCGACGATGCTCACGAGGCGTCCTGCAACTGGACACGGCTGAGCTCCGTGACCCGGTCGAGCGCCCTGCTGTGTCCGCCGTTCACGGAGAACTCCTGCGCCCGGCTGTCACCGCCGGCCGGAACCCCGGTGAGTCTGCGGACGGCCATGCCCCGGGAACCGTGGAGGAAGTCGGAATCGATCATGGCCGCAGGCTAGAACCGGTCCACTGACACCTCCTGTCAGTGGATACTGACAGCTGTGCGCGCCAGCCGACTGATCTCGCTGCTCCTGCTCCTCCAGAACCGGGGAAGGATGACGGCCCGGCAGCTCGCCGACGAGCTGGAGGTGTCGGTCCGCACGGTCTACCGGGACCTCGAAGCGCTCGGCGCCGCCGGGATCCCGCTGTTCGGCGAGGCCGGTCACGGCGGCGGCTACCGGCTGCTCGACGGGTACCGCACCCGGCTGACGGGCCTGACCGCCGATGAGTCGCAGGCCCTGTTCCTGGCCGGGCTGCCCGGCCCGGCGGCCGAGTTGGGCCTGGGCGAGGTCCTGGCGGCCGCCGAGCTCAAGCTGCGGGCCGCCCTACCGGCGGAGCTCCGCGAGCGGGCCGGGCTGATCCAGGAGCGCTTCCACCTCGATGCGCCCGGCTGGTACGGGGACGTGGACGAGACGCCGCACCTGGCGGCCGTCGCGGCCGCGCTCTGGGACCGGCGCAGGGTGTGGGTCCGCTACCGGCGGTGGAAGGCGCCCACCGAGGTGGAACGGCGACTGGAGCCGTACGGACTGGTCCTCAAGGCCGGCCGCTGGTATCTGGTCGCTGCCGCGGGCGGTGCCACCCCGCGTACGTACCGGGTCGACCAGATCCTCGAACTGCGAGAACTGGAAGAGGAGTTCCAGATACCCGCGAGCTTCGACCTGGCTGCACACTGGCGGGACCGGCTCGCCGACTTCCATGCCCGACTGCACACCGCGGAGGCGACGGTGCGACTGTCGCCGCGCGGTGTCGCCCGGGGCCGCGAGCAGCTCGGCCGCGCGTTCGACCGGGCGGTCACGGATTCGGGGGTGACCGAGGCGGACGGCTGGACCAGGGCGTCCGTGCCCATCGAGTCCCTTGGCCACGCCCACGACGAGTTCCTGAGACTGGGCACCGACGTGGAGGTCCTCGAACCACCGGAGCTGCGTGCCCGGCTGGCCGCGACCGCCCGCGCACTCGCCGACCGATACGGGGCCTGACGTGGGTGAATTCCCTTCCCTGCCCTCCGCCTCTGACGGGACGTGTGCCGGGTCGCCTGTCCGCCGGCCCGGGCCGACCTGCCTGCCCGATCCGCTGGGCCGATCCGCTGGGCCGCACGGTGCGATGCGGTGCATCGAGGAAATCCGCTTGACCGTTCCGGCGGGGCCATTTGATAGTGGCCCAAACAGTCTGCGCACATGCTCGGATTCCACACGGGAAGCCCTGGTGGCGTGGATGTCGTCATCGACAGGGAAGCGGTGATGCAGACGCCGGAACCGTCCGCTCGTCCGAGCCGCCTGCCGTCGCTGACCGGTATGCGGTTCATCGCGGCGTTCGCCGTGCTGGTATCCCACCTGGCCGGTCAGATCGTCGGATCGATACACCCCGGTCTGCCGTACCTGATCACGACCCTCGGACCGGTCGGGGTGGCGTTCTTCTTCGTGCTCAGCGGCTTCATCCTCACCTGGGTCGCCGACCCGAACGACACCGCCGGACTGTTCTGGCGCCGACGCCTGGTGAAGATCCTTCCGAATCACCTGACGACCTTCACGGCCACCGTGGCGTTGATGGCCGCTGCGGGCGTTCCGATCATGGTGATCAACACGATCCCGCCGCTGCTGCTGATCGAGCCCTGGATTCCCGACTTCGACGCCCTCGGCGGGCTGACCGGATGCTCGAATTCGTCTTCGGCATCCTGATGGCGCGCATCGTGATCTCGGGGAAGTGGATCCGTCTGGGCATGACGCCGGCGTTCCTGCTGACCATCGCCTGCGTGGTGGTCCAGTCCCACCTGCCCGGCGTGTTCCGCCTCTGCGCCGGACCGACCGCGGCCGCACTCGCCCTGCTGATCGCGGCCGCCGCCTCCGCCGACGTACGCACCGCACGCACCCCCTTCAGCGGCCGGACCATGGTGTGGCTCGGCGAGATCTCGTTCGCCCTCTACCTCGTGCACTACCTCGTGATCCAGTACGGCCCGATCGACGGCGTGCACGCCACGGGCGGGACGGCGGGCGGCGCCGCGTCGACGCGGCTGGTGCACATCCTGCTCACCGTCGCGATCAGCCTCGTCCTCGCGGCGGCCCTCTACACACTGGTCGAACGCCCGGCGGTCCGACGCTTCAGCCGGCCGCGCGGCCGCCGCGCCGGACCCACCCCGGTCCGTGAGGACGGCCGGCCCCGTACGCGTCGGCGCGATGAGCTCTCCCTCCGTCATCCTGGAGCCGTCACCCATGACGAAACCCAGCCCTGACCCGGCATCAGAACTTCCCGGACTCCTCGGACTCCCCGAATTCCCGGTCACCCGGCCGGACTCCTGCCCCCTCGACCCCGACGAGACCTACGCCCGGCTGCGCGCCCACGCGCCGGTGTCACCGGTGCGCTGCCCGGCCGGGATGGACGCATGGCTGGTCAGCCGCTACGAGGACATCCGGAGCGTGCTCACGGATCCCCGGCTGAGCTCCCGCGGCGCGGGATCGATGCACATGCTGCCCTCCTACGACCGGCGCGACCCGGCCCCGGGCTCGATGATCCAGCTGGACGGGGAAGAGCACGCACGGCTGCGACGGCTGCTGATCGGCGAGTTCACCGTGCGACGGATGGAGGCGCTGCGTCCGTCCGTCCAGCGGATCACCGACCGGCACGTCGATGCGATGCTCGCCGGGTCGAGCGCCGACCTGGTACGGGACTTCGCGCTGCCGATCCCGTCGCTGGTGATCTGCGAGCTGCTCGGCGTGCCCTACGACGACCACGAGTCCTTCCAACACGACAGCGAGGTGCTGATCGGCTTCGGGGCCGACGCGGCCACCCGCGACGCGGCCACCCGGCGGCTGGAGGGCTACCTCGGCGAGCTGATCGTTCGGCGCCGGGCCGAGCCGCGGGACGACCTGCTGAGCCGGCTGATCGTCCGCGGCGAGGCGACCGAACACCCCCCGACCATAGGGGAGTTGGCCACGCTCGGCGTACTGCTGCTGGTCGCCGGGCACGAGTCGACGGCCAACATGATCGCGCTCAGCGCCCTGGTGCTGATGGCGGACCGGGAGCGGGTGGCCGCGCTGCGGGCCGCCCCGGACACCATCGGCACGGCCGTGGAGGAACTGCTGCGCTACCTGTCCGTGATCCAGTTCGGGCTGCTGCGGTACGCCACGGAGGGCGTCACCGTCGGCGGTACCGCGGTGGCGGCGGGAAGCTGGCTGGTCGCCGCGATCCCGTCCGGAAACCGGGACGAGGACGTGTTCCCGGCCCCGGACACCGCCGACCTGCGCCGACCGCCCCGCACACACCTGGCGTTCGGGTTCGGTCCGCACCAGTGCATCGGCCAGCAGCTGGCCCGGATCGAGTTGCAGGTCGCGCTGACCACACTGCTGCGCCGCGTGCCGGGGCTACGGCTGGCCGAGCCGTTGGCGCAGTCCGCGTTCAAGCACAACGACATCGTCTTCGGCCTGCGGAGCATGCCGGTCCTCTGGTGACGTCCGGGGCTTCGAGGGCTCGCGGCGCCCGCCGGCGGCCACGGCAGCGGCGGGCCCGCGTTCTCCCGCGTTTCCCTCTGGCCGGATCCAGCCCCTCCGCCCTCCGTGCGCGCGGACCGGCACTCACGTGCCCGGCAGCCCCGGGAGCGGCACCGGCCGCCCAGGTGGGAGACCGTCAGGTTCCGGCCGAAGCCTCCGGCACCGCTTGTCCATCGGGGAGTCGGCAGAGAACAGTTGTACTCGACCGGCCGGTGATCGCGTCCCACTCCTTGTGAACGAGAGGACATCGTCATGACCGACGTGTACGAGCCCCCGACGCTGGACGTGTACGAGCCCCCGATGCTGATCGAACTCGGTGACTTCGCGGACCTCACCCGGGGCTTCGACATCGGCAACCAGTCCGATGTCCACGGCTACTACCTCGCCCCCTGAGGAACCGGCCGATGAGCGGTCACCCGCGGACCTGGTTCGTGGTCCTTCCGGACACCGAAGCCGGGGCCGCGACGGCCGCGGTGTGGGGCACGGCCGAGTGCCGTGCCCTGCACCACCCCAGCGGGCGTCCCTGGATCCTCGGCCACTGGCCGGCCGACGAGCCGGTCACCGCCCAGGCCGGACCGGTCGCGCTGGCCGTGTTCGGCACCTCCGACGCCGACCCGCACCGCCTGCGCCGCCACGCCGAACGCGTTCGCGACCCGCGGGACGTGCTCGCCCTCGGCGGCGACCTCGCAGGCAGCTTCCACCTCCTCGCCACCGTGCACGGCACCGTGGCCGCGCGCGGCTCGCTGTCCGGACTGCGCCGACTCCACCTGGCCGAGGTCGACGGCGTCCCCGTGCTGTCCGACCGGGCCGACGTCCTGGCCGCCGCCGCCGGCCTCAGCCCGTCCCTCGACCGGCTCGCCCTCAGGCTCGCCGAGCCGCTGCCGCACCCCGTCGACGCGCTGCCCCTGTGGCCGGAACTCGCCGCCGTGCCGCCGAACCACGCGGCCGTGCTCGCCCCCGGACGCCCCGCCCGCACCCTCGCCCACTGGCACCCGCCGGCCCCGCAGCGAGCCCGGCCCGAAGCCGCGACGGCGCTCGGCCAGGCCCTGCGCCGGGCCGTCGACACCCGGACCAGGGACGGCGGGCTCATCGCCGCCGACCTCTCCGGCGGGCTGGACTCCACACCCCTGTGCTTCCTGGCCGCCACGGGCCCGGCCGAACTGCTCACCGTCACCATCGGCTCCGTCGACCCCCACCACGAGGACGCCGCCTGGGCGCAGCGAGCCGCGCACCACCTGCCCGGCCGACGACTCGTGCTGGCGGCCGAGGACATTCCCGCGATGTTCGCCGACATCGACACACCCGGACCGCAGGGCGACGAACCGTTCGCCTGGACCCGGACCAGAGCCCGCGACGAAGCCGTCGCCCGGCTGCTCGCGACGCACGGCGCCCGGCTGCGGATCAGCGGCGAAGGCGGCGACGAGGTGCTGCAGGCCCTGCCCGCCTACCTGCGCACCGTCCTGCCACGGCACCCGGCCACCGCCGCCCGCCACCTGCGCGGACACCGGGCCCGCCTGCGCTGGACGCTGCCGGACGCCCTGAGCGCCCTCAGCGACCCCCGGCCGTATTCGGCCTGGCTCGCCCGCGCCGCCGACCGCCTCACCCACCCCGACCCGCCGCGCACCACCCAACTGCTCGGCTGGGGGATGGCACCCCGGCTGCCGCCCTGGGCCACCGCCCGGACCGCCGAACTGGTACGCGAACAGCTGCGGGCCGGCCAGGGCTCGGAACCGCTGGCGCCGGAGCACGCCCAGCACCAGGCGCTGCGCATGGTCCGGCACAGCGCGGCGGCCATGCGGCAGCTGATCGACGCCACCGCCCGCGCGGGAACGCCGTACAGCGTGCCCTTCCTGGACGACCAGGTCCTGGACGCCTGCCTGGCCGCCGACCCCGCCACCCGCGGAACGCCCTTCGCGTACAAGCCGCTGCTCACCGCGGCCGTCGCTCCCGACGTGCCGGCCGACCTCCTCCGGCGCACCGGCAAGGGCGACTTCAGTCCGGACACCTACCAGGGGCTCGCCCGCCACCGCGCCGAACTCGCCGCGCTCATCGACGACAGCACCCTGGCCCGCGCCGGACTGGTCGACCCCGCCGTCCTCCGGCAGGCCTGCCTCGGGCTGTACCCGCCCGGCACCTCCTACGCGGCCCTGGACGCGACGCTCGCCTGCGAGCACTGGCTGCGCGCCCACGGGACGAGCCGGCACCCCGCTTCCCCGACCACCGCCCAAGGAGCTTGAATGGCCACCCGGTTGCGCCCCGACGTGACGCTCACCCCGACCGACGACGGCGCCGTCGTCCTGGACGAACGCTCCGGCCGCTACTTCCAGTTGAACCGCACCGGGCTGCTCATCCTGCGGTCCCTGCTGGAGGACCGGACCGCCGACGAGATCGCCGCCGACCTCGGCGGCCGGTTCCCGGTCACGGCGGCCCGGGCACGTTCCGACGTCGACCGGCTGCACGAGAGCCTGCGCACCGCCGGGCTGGTCACCGGATGAGCCTGCACGCGCACGCCGACCACGTGGGCCGGCCGCCCTGGCACCTGCGGCCGGCCGTGCTCGCGGCGATCGGCGCGGCGCGGCTGGTCGAACGGCTCCCCCCGGCCCGGATCCGTCGGCTGATGAGCGCACTGCGGCGCGGCGCCCGCCCCGCCGGCCGGGCCGAGGCGCTGGCCGCCCGGCAGGCCGTGGTCGCCCTCAGCATGCGCTGCGCCGGCCAGGGGTGTCTCCAACGCTCGATCGCCGCAGCGCTGTTGTGCCGCACGCGCGGCACCTGGCCGACCTGGCGCACGGGCGTGCGAACCGCCCCGTTCCGCGCCCACGCGTGGATCGAGGCCGACGGCGAACCCGTCGACGAGCCCGCCGAACTCGCCCACTTCCACCCGCTGATCACCGTCGCACCGGAACACCGACCGGGCCCGTGACCTCGTCGCCTCGCCCGGGTCCGGCCGTGGGTGGGTGCCGGTGGTGTGGTCGGGGTTACTTGCCTGCGGCCGTCATGGAGGTGACGGCGTCGGTGACGGTGGCGCGGTAGTTGCCCAGGTGGGGGTTGAGGACGCGGGTGTCGCTGGTGAGCGGGAAGTTGTGGGTGGCGGCGAGGGGCATGTTGGTGTCGTCCTGGTCGGCGAGGACGTTGAGTTCGTTGATGTCGGGGGTGGTGCCGGTGGTGGC
>NZ_JBFBIR010000049.1:0-65447 GCF_040685715.1 Kitasatospora sp. NPDC088264 | reverse complement strand
AAATGTGGGACCGAAGGTCTGCTCGCCGTGACGACCCCTGGATCGCAGGTCAAGCCTCGGTTGAGGTTTGAAAATCGCGGTGTCCGGGCGCCCGTGCGTCCCGCTTCCCCGGCGTCAGCGCGACGGGCGGAGCGTGACCACGGCGGTGACCCCGCCGGTCCGGACCCGCACCTCGCGCGGGCCGGTCCCCTCCAGCAGGGCGGCGTCGTAGCGCTCCAGCACCGCGTCGCCGTCGACGGCGGCCGAACCGGTGAGGCAGACCAGCAGGACGGTCGCCCCCGGCGGGACGTCCACGGCGGCCGGTGCGGTCAGCACGCCCACGGCGGCGTCGATCCGGCCGCGACGGGTCATCACGTTGAAGTCGACCACCGGGCCGGCCGACAGCCGACAGTCCGTCACGGCGTCACCGGAGAAGGCGAAGGGGCGGAAGGGTTCGTCGACCAGGTGCTCGGCGCCGTCGACGGTGAGCGTCATGCCGGGGCCCTCGACCAGGGTGATCACCCGGTCGACGCCGGGGAACGGCGAGAACGGCCCGGCCGACGCGACGTCCGCGAGGCTGACCCGCCAGTCGAAGGCGTCCAGCCCGGCCCCGGCCGGGAAACCGGCGACCTCCCTGGTCACCCCGCCCCCGTTGAGCCACGCCATGGCCGGGCGCTCGTCCGCCCGCAGTACCTGGATCCGTCCGCTGCTCGTCATGGCCCGCATCCTGCCACCACGTCCGCGCGCGGCCGCGTCGGGAGCCGCCTGGGGCCGTCGGCGGTGGGGTCGGTCGGACCGGCCGTGCCGACGACCCGGGCGCTCCCGTCAGCGCCGACGGACGGCCAGCGGCAGGAGCGCCCCCGCCGTGGCCGCCACCGCGACGGTGGTCAGGGCCATCGGCAGCCCCGCCGCGTCGGCGAGGAAGCCGATCACCACCGGGCCGATCAGCATGCCGCCGTACCCGAGCGTCGAGGCGAACGCGACGCCCTGCGGGCCGCCCGCCGCACCGGCCCGGGCGATCGCGAGGGGGAAGAGGTTGGCGAGGCCGAGGCCGGCCAGGACGAACCCGCAGACGGCCAGCGGCACCACCGGGGCGAGGGCGGCGACCAGCATGCCGGCCGCCGCGGTCAGGCCGCCGAGCAGCATCAGCCGGGTCTGGCCGAGCCGGATGGACAGCCAGGTGCCGCCGACCCTTCCGCTGGTCATGGCGAAGGCGTACGCGGCGTACCCGGCGGCGGCCGTCCCGGGGCTGGCGTGGACGTCGTCGGTGAGGTGGAGGGTGGTCCAGTCGGCGATCGCGCCCTCGCCGTACGCGGTGCACAGCGCGGTGAGGCCGAGCAGCAGGACGAGCAGCCGCAGGTGCGGGGCGGTGCGGCCGGCCGTGGTGCGGGTGCCGTGGTCGCTCGTGGTGTCGCCGGTGGTGCCGCCGTCGCCCGTGCGGCCGGGCGCGACCAGCGGCGCGGCCGGGCTGCGCAGCAGGACGACGCCCGCGGCGGCGGTGACGGCGAGGCCGAGCAGACCGCCGAGCGCGAGCGCCCAGGCGGTGCTCAGCGCACCGGCGAGGAGCCCGCCGAGGCCCGCGCCGAGCAGACCGCCGAGGCTGTACCCGGCGTGGAAGCTCGGCATGACGGGCCGTCGCAGTTGCGCCACCAGGTCGACGGCGGCGCTGTTCATCGCGACGTTGGCGCCGCCGTAGCCGGCGCCGAAGAGCAGCAGCACGCCGCCGAGCGCGGCGACCGAGTGGGCGTGTGCGGGCAGCGGGACGGCGAGGCTGAGCAGGGCGAGCGAGCCGACGGTCACCGGGCGCGAGCCGTACCGCAGGCACAGCCGCCCGACGAGCGGCATGGTGAGGACGGCGCCGATCGACAGGCAGAGCAGGGCCAGCCCGAGGGCGCTGTGCGAGGCGTTGACCTGGCTGCGGATGTCCGGGATGCGGACCACCCAGGCGGCGAAGAGGAAGCCGTCGACGGCGAAGAACGCGGTGAGCGCGAGCCGTGCCGAGCCCCAGGGGCTGTCCGTTCCGGGGGGTGTGCTGCGAGACTGGGGGGAGGTCTGGTCGGGTCGAGGACGCGGGCGGATTTTGTTTCGAAGCGGCACAAAGTCACAATAGGGGCGTGCAGCTCTCACCTTCAAGTCCGCGACCAGGTTCCGGAACCGACCTCGAAGCGCAGCGCGACGCCCACCGCCGCGCGGCCCCCGATCGCGGTCGGACGCTGCTCGGCCCCGCGCTCTCGCTCATCCACACCGGACAGACGCCCACCCGCTCGGCGCTCACCCGCGCGCTGGACGTCACCCGGGCCACCGCCGGGGCCGTCACGGCCGAACTGGAGGCGCTCGGGCTGATCACCGTCGACTCGCGCCCGGCCGGCGGCGGACGCGGACGCCCCTCGCACCGGCTGGCGATCGACCCGCAAGGCCCGGTCGTGGTCGCCGGGCAGATCCACGCCGACGGGCTGAGCGTCACCCTGGCCGGCCTCGGCGGGCTGCTCGACCCGCCCGTCCACCTGCCGCTGCCCGCCGCCACCGACCCGGTCCGGATGCTGCGCGCCGTCGCCGAGGCGGGCGCCGAACTCGCCCGCGCGACCAGCCGGCGCTGCCTCGCCGCCGCGCTCGCCCTGCCCAACCCGGTCACCGAACCCGACGGCGCCGCGCTCGCCGCCCTGCACTTCGCCTGGCCCAGCGGCACCCCGGTCGCCGACCTGTACGACGTCGAGGTGGGTCGTGCCGACCACGGCCCGGGCGCCCGTCGGCCGCTGCCCACCGCCCTCGCCAACGACGCCAACCTCGCCGCGCTCGCCGAGTACCGGCACGGTGCCGGGCGCGGCGCCCGGCACCTGCTCCTCGTCACCTCCGGCCATCGCGGCGTCGGCGGCGCGCTGGTGATCGACGGCCACCTGCACACCGGCAGCGCCGGGCTGGCCCTGGAGGTCGGCCACCTCACCGTCGACCCGCAGGGCCGGCTCTGCCCGTGCGGCAACCGGGGCTGCCTGAACTCCGAGACCGACCCCGACGCCCTGTTCGCCGCCGCCGGGCTCACCCCCGAACCGGGGCGCCCGCTGCTCGACCAGGCGCGCGAGCTGTGCCGGGCGGCCGCCACCGACGAACGCGCGCGGGCCGCCGTGGAACACGTCATCGACCGGCTCGGGCTCGGACTCGCGGGCGTCGCCAACATCCTCAACCCGGACCGGGTGGTCCTCAGCGGGCTCCACCTCGACCTGCTGGAGGCCGCGCCTGAGCGGCTGCGCGCGGTGGTCGCCGAGCGCAGCCTGTGGGGGCGCAGCGGACGGGTGCCGATCGTCGGCGCGGAGCTGGCGCACGGTGCACTCGCGGGTGCGGCGGAGCTGGGCTGGGGGCCGTACCTGGCGGACCCGCAGTCGGTGACGGCGGGCTGATTCCGGGGCCGGGCGTCGGGCTGGGGGGCGACAGGTCGGACCAGGGCGATAAGCGGAAGCTGGGACTGCGAAAACGGTCACTTATCGTGACTCTCCTACACTCGTAGTGAGCAGTGGGGGGTCGTAACGAGGGAGAGTGGCCATGAGCACCCAACCCGGCGGGACCCAGTCCGGCGGAGCGGGCGGCATCGAGCCGACCGCGGGCGTCGAGCCGACCGTCGGCGTCGAGCCGATTGCGGGCGTCGAGCCGACCGTCGACGTCGACCGGACCGACCCGCAGTACCGCGCCTGGCTCAAGGAGGCGGTGCGCAAGGTCCAGGCCGACGCCAACCGCTCCGCCGACACCCACCTGCTGCGCTTCCCGCTGCCGGGTGAGTGGGGGATCGACCTCTACCTCAAGGACGAGTCCACCCACCCGACCGGCTCGCTCAAGCACCGCCTGGCCCGCTCGCTCTTCCTCCACGGGCTCTGCAACGGCTGGATCCGCCCCGGCAAGCCGGTGATCGAGGCCTCCAGCGGCTCCACCGCCGTCTCGGAGGCGTACTTCGCGCAGCTCGTCGGGGTGCCGTTCATCGCGGTCATGGCCAAGAGCACCAGCCAGGCCAAGATCGACCTGATCGAGTTCCACGGCGGCGAGTGCCACCTGGTCGACCGCTCGGACGAGGTGTACGAGGCCTCCGCCCGGCTCGCCGAGAGCACCGGCGGGCACTACATGGACCAGTTCACCTACGCCGAGCGGGCCACCGACTGGCGCGGCAACAACAACATCGCCGAGTCGGTCTTCGCCCAGCTGCGCCTGGAGCCGCACCCCGAGCCGGCCTGGATCGTCGCCACCGCCGGGACGGGCGGCACCTCGGCGACCATCGCCCGGTACGTGCACTACATGCAGTACGACACCCGGATCTGCGTCGCCGACCCGGAGAACTCCTGTTTCTTCGACGGCTGGGTGCACCACGACCCGGACGCCGTCTGCGAGCGGGGCTCGCGGATCGAGGGCATCGGACGGCCCCGGATGGAGCCGAGCTTCGTCCCGGGGGCGATCGACCGGATGATGAAGGTGCCGGACGCCGCCTCCGTCGCCGCCGTGCGGGTGCTGGAGCAGGTGCTCGGGAAGAAGGCGGGGGCGTCCACCGGGACGGGGCTGTGGAGCGCGCTGAAGATCGTCGCCGAGATGCGGGCGGCGGGGCGGCGGGGCAGCGTGGTCGGTCTGATCTGCGACCCGGGCGACCGTTACCTGGACAAGTACTACTCGGACGACTGGCTGGCCGGCGAGCGGATCGACATCGCGCCGTACCGGGCCGTGCTGGAGTCCTTCCTCGCCGGCGGCGCCTGGTCGGGCTGACGCCGAGGTCGTCGCCCGCCCGGCGCCGAGGTCGTCGCCCGCCCGCCCGACGCCACGGCGCCGAGTCCCCGGCGTCAGGGCAGCGGTGCGCCCGGCAGGTCGGCCGGGACGAGGAGTTGGAGCTCCTCCGTCGACGGGTCCGCGAGGTGGGCGACCCGCATCGCGTGCCGCTCGACCATGGTCTCGAAGACCTGCCGTGCGGTGCGCCCGTTGCCGAAGTTGGGGCCGCGCTCCAGCCGGGCGAAGTGGTCCAGCAGCACGCCCTCGGTCGCCTCCGCGAGCGCGTACTCGTGCTCGGCGCACTGGGCCCGGGCGATCTCCAGCAGCTCGTCCGCCGTGTAGTCGGGAAAGGTGATGGTGCGTGAGAAGCGGGACGAGACACCGGGGTTGGCGGAGAGGAAGCGCTTCATCTCCAGGGTGTAGCCGGCCACGATGACGACCACTTCGTCCCGGTGGTCCTCCATCAGCTTGACCAGGGTGTCGATGGCCTCCCGCCCGAAGTCGCGCGCGCCGTCCTCGGGGGCGAGCGCGTACGCCTCGTCGATGAAGAGCACCCCGCCGCGCGCGCTGTCGAAGGCCGCGGCGGTGCGGATCGCGGTGGAGCCGACGTGCTCGCCGACCAGGTCGACCCGGGCCACCTCGACCAGGTGTCCGCGCTGGAGCACCCCGAGCGAGGCGAGGATCTCGCCGTAGAGCCGGGCGACGGTGGTCTTGCCGGTGCCGGGGGCGCCGGTGAACACCAGGTGCCGGCGCAGCGAGGGCGCCTTGAGCCCGGCCTGGCGGCGGCGCTTGCCGACGGAGATCAGGTCGATGAGCGTGCGCACCTCCTGCTTGACGGTGGCCAGCCCGACCAGTGCGTCCAGTTCGGCGAGCGCCTCGTCGGCGGGCCGGCAGTCCGGGATCGGGGCGATCGCCGAGGTGGCGGCAGCCGCAGCGGACGTCGCGACGGCGGTGCCGGCCATCCCGCCCACACCGGCCCTCCCGGCCAACGGGGCGGTGGCGGAGGCCAGTTGGGCGGTCCGCGGGCCCGGTACCTCGGCCGCGCCGGCCGCCGGTCCGACGTCGTCCGAGGTGCAGCCCTCGGCGACCGGCCCGGGCTCGGAGAACTCGAAGCCGGCCCGCTCGTTCTGTTCGGCCCGGCAGCGGGTCAGCTGGGTGCGGCAGCCGTCGATGATGTGGAAGCCGAAGCCCTTGCCGTGCGAGACCCGGCAGTCCTCGAAGGTGCCCCGCCCCTGCGCCGAGACGTACACGCCGGCGTCGGTGCTGGCCCGGACGGTGCAGTCGCGCAGCACCGGGTCGGCGCCCTTGGTGACGATCACCCCGGTGGCCACGTCGGAGATCTCGCAGCCGGTGAGCAGGCCGCCGCTGCCGTGGTCGCGGAACCACAGGCCGGTGCCGGCCTCCTGGACCCGGCAGCCGGTGAGGGTCACCGCCGCGCCGCCGCTGACCGAGACCGCCGAGCTGCGGATCCGGCTGAAGGAGCAGTCCGCGGCGATCGCGGCGGAGTCCCGGTCGAGGACGAACAGCGCGTCCGGCAGGTCGTACAGCGAGCAGTCGGTGAGGGTGAGCCGGGCACCGTCGCTGACCCACAGCGCCGGGTACTCGCCGGTGGAGCTGTGGATCTGGCAGGACTCGGCGACGGCCTCGGTGCCCTGGTCCCAGACCGAGAGCGCCCCGCGCCCGAAGTCCCGGACGGTGCTGTGGTCGAGGCTGAGCCGGGAGCGGCCGCGCAGGTCGGCGCCGTTCTCCGGCAGGTCGTGCACCCGGCAGCCGGTGAGGACGAGTTCGGCCTCGCCGTCCAGGGTCAGCCCGTTGCCGGTGACCCGGTGGATCTCGCAGTCGACGAGCCGCCCGCGGGCCTGCGACTCGGCCTGGACGCCGCTGCCGCGGATCTCGTAGATCTCGCAGCCGGTCAGTTCGGCGGCGCTGCCAGGGTCGGAGAGCAGGACGCCGGCGCCGGCGGCGTGGTGGATCCGGCAGCGGTCGAGGGCGGCGGTGGCGCCGCCGAGGACGGCGAGTCCGGCCTGCCCGGCGGCGGCGACCTCGCAGTCCTCCAGGGCGGCGGCGGTGCCGGGGCCGCGCAGGCGCAGCCCGAGTCCGGCCGGGTTGGCCACGACGCAGCCGCGCAGGGTGGGCCGGGCGCCGTCGGTGATCTCGATGCCGGTGGCGGAGCGGGTCTCGATCCGGCAGCCGCTGAGCGCGGGCGCGGTCTGCGGCCCGGTGATCAGGACGGCCGGGGTGGAGCTGTCGCCGCCTTCGACGACGAGGTCGCGGACGGTGGCGTCGGCGGTGACGGTCAGCGCCACTCCGGACGGCGGGTCGATTCGGACGGTGCCCGGGCCCTGGGCCGGGACGATCGTCACGGGCTTGTCCAGCAGCACGTTCTCCCGGAACGTCCCCGGCCGGACGGTCACGGTGTCGCCCGGTTCGGCGGCCGCGAGGGCCTCCGCGAGGGTGTCGTACTCGCCTGCGCGGCGGCGCCAGCGGGATGCGCTGTCCTGGGTGACCCGGACCCTGTGCTCTGCCATGACGGTCTGTCGTCCCCACCTTCGTCGAGCCGGCGTTCAACGGGCCGTACGCGCGGGCCGCCCGCCCACCGTAGCGCGCCTCCATGGGTGGTCCGGTCGGCCGCGGTCGCGCGGGCACCGGGGGCTCGCGCCTTCGCCACAGGTTCCGACCACATGTTCAACGAGCGCGCACACCCGTGGTTCCGAGCCGGGGTCGCGCCGCGGGGGCGGCCGGGGGAGCCGGTGAACCGGCGCGCCGCCGGTTCACCCCCGCGCGTCGGCGGGCCACTGCGCCCCGTCCTCCAGCACCTCGACCCGGTCGCCGACGCGCAGCGTGCCGAGCACGTCGCCGGTGGTGCCGGCCGGCCGTTCCGGGATCAGGTTCTGCCCGAACGCGGCCTTCTTCAGCAGCCGGTGGTGCCGGGCCAGGGTGCGCAGCGGTTCGGGGCCGCGCCGCTCGCCGCTCTCCTGGTCGGTGGTGGTGATGACGCAGCGGCCGCAGGGCTTGACCACCTTGAAGGTGAGGTCGCCGATCCGGATCCGGCGCCAGCCGTCCTCGGCCCACGGCTCGGCGCCGCCCACCACGGCGTTGGGGCGGAAGCGCTCCATCGGCAGCGGCTCGTGGCCGTCGGGGTGCTCGGCGGCGATCAGCTCGTTGAGCCGCTCCAGCGAGGCGGTGGTGGTGAGCAGCAGGGGGAAGCCGTCGGCCATCGAGACGGTGGTGCCGGGCTCGGCGTAGTCGGGGTCGGCCGGCCGGGCGTGCGGGTCGTCCAGGTGGACCAGGCGGTAGTCGCCGAGGTGTTCGACGATCCACCGGTGCACCTCCTTGGCGGCCTCGGCGGCGCGGAAGCGGGTGCCCCAGACCTCGACCTCGGCGAGCGGGTCGCCGGCCGCGACGGCGGGCGCGGGGACCTCGATCCGGGAGCCGCCGGGGGCGGTGAGGGAGAGCGCGCCGTCGGGCAGCAGGTCGGGCCTGATCTGGCCGAGGGCGGCGTTCTCGCGCTGGCTGACGAAGCGTCCGGTGGCGTCGGCGAGCATCCAGCGGCGGTCTCCGGCCAGGCCCCAGGGTTCGACGGCGGCGGTGTCCGGGCTCAGGCGGTACATGGACTTGACGGGGTAGACGTGGAGTCCGGTGAGCTGCATCCCCCCATCCTGCCAGCCGGTTCCCGGCGGTCCGCAGGAGCCCCGTACGCGCACGGACCGCCCGGGACGCCGTGGGGGGCGTTCCGGGCGGTCCGTGGATGACCCGTTTCTCCGTACGCCCGGCGCGGGGAGCGCGCCGGGTGGTGCTCAGGTGGTGCGGGTGCGGGCCGGGTGGGGTCCGGCCCTGGAGGTCAGTGGCTCAGTAGCCCTGGCCCTGCTGCTGGTAGCCGCCCTGCTGGCCCCCCGCGTTGTAGGCGCTGTTGCCGGGCTCGCCGTACGGGCCCGGGCGCTGCGGCTGCATCGGGCGGACCGGCGCCATGGCCGGGCGCAGCTGGGCGCCGCCGAAGCCCTGGTCACCGCCCTGGCCCTGGAAGCCGGGGCCGGCCGGGCCGGGGCCGCCGAAGGACTGCTGGCCGCCGAAGCTCTGCGGACCGGCCTGCGGCTGGCCGCCCGGCTGCCCGGGGCCGAACGCGCCCGGACCGCCGATCGGCTGCGCGCCGAAGGACTGCTGGCCGCCCTGGCCGCCGATGAAGGTGTTCTGGCCGCCGAAGCTCTGGCCGCCGGTCGGCTGGTAGCCGCCGCTGGCGGTCTGCGCGAAGGCCGGTGCGGCGGGCTGCGGCCGCTGGTACTGCTGGGGGGCGCCGTAGCCGGGGACGGGCGGCTGGGGCGCGGAGGCGTACGCCGGCGCCGGCTGCGCGGGGATGTACGCCGTGGCGGGACCGGCGGAGGGGCCGCTGCTCGGGCCGGGGCCCAGGGCGAGGCGGGCGGGCGGCAGCGCGGGGAGGTTGCTGCCGGCGCTCTCGTACCCGTTGCCGTACCGGTTCTCGTAGGACGGGCCGGCGCCGGCCCCGTAACCGGACGACATGGCCGGCGGCAGGGCCGCCGGCACGTTGATGGGTGCGATCTGGGGGACGCCGCGCTCAGCCACGAGGCTGTCGTAGATCGGCGTGCCGGAGGAGAAGGACGGAGAGGGGTAGCCGACTCCGTCGTAGGAGCGGGGCGAGGTCATGGGGCATACGGTAAGCCCACAACGCGCCTGCTGAGGAGAGCGGGAGGGGGAGCAGTTCGACTGTTTACACAGTCTTCGCTCGCGCAAAGGTTTCGAAAGTAGGAAGAACGGACATACCGGCGTTCAGTTCCGGACAACCTTGGCGTGCCGTCAGTGATCGAACAGTACCCGGACGGCGGCGCGGCGAACCCTTGCGGTGACCGGGCGGTGGACGGTTCGGGGCCCGCCGGAGAAACTTTTGCGGACAGGGCGTGCGCCGGCGCATTCGAGCCCCCGCCGACGGTCCGACGAGGGCTCGTGAATGTTTCGGGAATAAAGTCCCCGTCAGCGGCCTCGGGCCCGTGGTCAGCTCGCCTGCAACGCCTGCGCCTGCGCCGGGAGACCCGGCCGGCCCGAGACCTCCGAGGTGCAGAAGGAGCAGCGGGTCGCCGCGGCCGGAATCGGGCTCAGGCACTCCGGGCAGTCGACCTTCACGACCGGCGCCGGCTTGGCCGACTCGAAGCGCGCCTGCAGCTTGCCGACCGGCAGCACCACGGCGAAGTAGATCACCGCGGCGACCAGCACGAACCCGATCAGCGCGTTGACGAAGACCCCGTACGGGAACCGGGCGCCGGCCACCTCGAAGGTCTTCTGGGTGAAGTCGCCGACGGCGCCGGTGGCGACCCCGATGAGCGGGGTGAGGAAGGCGGTGACGAACCCGGTGACCACGGCGGTGAAGGCCGCGCCGATCACGATGCCGACTGCGAGGTCCACCACGTTGCCGCGCAGCAGGAAGCTGCGGAATCCCTTGAACACCGGGTGACTCCAAATCCGTACGGGGAAGGGGGAGATGAGGCAGCGTGACGGGCGCCCCGGCCGGACATCCTGCCGACCGGGCCGGGCCGAGGTCCAACCGCGTTCACCCGATCCGCGTAACGGGCCGCAGGACTCGCCGGCCGGTTCCGGGCGGAGCCCGGGCGCTCCGCGTACGGGTCGATCCGGCCGCCGCCGGGCCGGAGGGGTCAGAGCGGCCGCACCCGCAGCGCGCGCTCGTAGAACTCGACCATGTGCGCGGACACCTGGGACAGCGTGAACGAGGCCAGGAACCGCGCCCGCGCGGCCTTCGCCCGCACCCGCGCCGCCGCCCGGTCGTCCAGCGTGTCGACGACCGCCGCCGCCAGTTCGGCCGGCCGCTCCGGTGCCACCAGCCGGGCGTAGTCCTCCGAGCCGACCGTCTCGCGCAACGCCGGCACGTCCGCGCAGACCAGCGGCACCCCGACGCCCATCGCCTCGATCGCCGTGCCGCCCTGGCCCGCCCAGCGGGACGGCACGGCGAGCACGTCGGCAGCGGCCATCAGATCGGCCACGTCCTCGCGCGGCCCGAGCAGGCGGACGCTCCCGGCGGACTCGGCGAGCGCCCGCAGCCGTGCGCTCTCCGGGCCCGCCGCGCCGGCGAGCAGCAGGACGGCCCCCGGCTGCGCGCGCCGGACCGCCGGCCAGGCCGCCAACAGCACGTCCAGGCCCTTCCGGTGGTGCTGGCCGGCGGCGGCCAGCACCACCGGCACGTCCTGCGCCAGCTCCAGGGCACCGCGCACGGCGGCCCGCCGCTCCGGGGTGGCCGTGCCCAGCAGCTCCGGGTCGAGCCCGCGCGGCACCACGTCGATCCGCCGCCGGGGGATGCGCAGCCGCCGCGCCATCGTGCCGGCCACGTGCCGGGTGAGCGCGTGGAAGCGGCGGGCGCCCTGGGCGGTGGCCGCGTCCAGGGCCTGCGCGGTGCGCATCCGCCAGGGGCTCGCCCCGTGCGCCGCCGACTGCTCCGGTCCGTACGCGGGGTCGAGCAGGCTGGAAACCACCGGGGTGCGGGCGGCCAGGGCGGCGGCCCGGCCGAGCACGTCCGAGGCGTGGCGGGCGGTGTGGACGAGATCGGGCCGGCGTTCGCGGATCAGCCGGCGCAGCGCGGCGGCGGTGGCGGCCCCGGTCGGTCGGCCGACGCCGAACACGGCGGCGCCCGCCGCGGTCAGCTCTGGCTGCCAGCCGCCGGGGGAGTCGTAGAGGTAGGCGACGTCCAACGTGACGCCGGCGCGCACCAGTTGGGGAGCCATCGAGACCAGGGCGCGCTCCGCCCCGCCGGCCCGGTTCACACTGTCGACCACCAGAAGCACCTGCACCGGCCACCCCCGCCCGCTGCGGGCGCGTCCGTTCTCCCGTGCCGGACGCCCCCTGACTGGTGATCAGCATCGCAGGTGGCCGTCAGGCCCGCCAGCCGTACGGCGGCCGGGGTCGGACGCCGGGGTGCGGCGAGGCGAGGCGGGGCGAGGCAGGGCGAGAGGGGGCGGAACAGGGCGCACGACGGGAGCAACCGGCGCACGGCCGCAGTCGAGCAGCGCACATCAGGTGTATTCACGCGGGCGCACGGGCCACCACCAGGTTGCGCGAAGGGGCTGTACGGCGCGGGGCGCTGTGCCAAGGTCGGTCCATGCCCGACCATACGTCGGCCGACCCGGCCGGAACCCGTCCCCGCGTCCTGCACCTGATCAGTGATCCACGCCGCGGCGGCGCCCAGAACTTCGCCCGTGACCTCCACCGGGAACTGCGCCGCCGGGGCCAGGCCTCCGCGCTGTGCGCCCTCGCCCCGCACCCGGCCGCCGGGCCCGCCCTCCCCGGGCCCCGCGCCGCGGACCGCACCGGAGTTCGCGCCGGCGCCGGTCCGGGCGCCCGCCCCGACGGGCTCGACCGGCAGCCCGACCCGCACCCCGGCGCCTGCGCCGACGAGGAGGACTTACGCGCCGCCGTCCTCGGCTCCGGCCGTCTGCGCCCCGGCACCCTGCGGGCGCTGCGCGCGGCCGCCCGCGGCGCCGACGTGGTCCTCGCCCACGGCTCCGACACCCTGGCGGCCTGCGCCCTCGCCCTGGCCGGCACCCGCACCCCCTTCGTCTACGTCTCCGTCGGCCACCCCCGCTACTGGACGGCGAACCGGCTGCGCCGGGTGCGCGGCGGCGCGCTGATGCACCGCGCGGCAGCCGTCACCACGCTCACCGACGAGGCCCGCGCCGTCCTGGAGGGGCAGTTCCGGCTGCCCGACGGCAAGGTCCACGTGATCTCCAACTCCCGGGCCGCCGAGAGCTATCCGCCCGCCGACGGCCGGGCCGACCGGCGCGCCGCCCGGCACGCGCTCGGCCTGCCCGCCGACGTCCTGCTGGTCGCCTGGATCGGCGCGATCTCCCCGGAGAAGCGGCTCGACCTCGCCCTCGACGTCCTGGACCGGCTGCCGGACGTCCGGCTGGCCATCGCCGGGGACGGCCCGCTGCGCGAGACGCTGGCCCGCCACCCGGCCGCCGCCCGCGCTCACTTTCTCGGCGCCCTGCCCGACCCGGCGCCGCTCTACCGGGCCGCCGACGCGCTGCTGCTCACCAGCGACAGCGAGGGCGTGCCCGGCGCGCTGATCGAGGCCGCGCTGGCCGGCGTGCCCGCCGTCGCCACCGACGTCGGGTGGGTGCGCGAGGTGGTCCGGGACGGTGCCACCGGCGCGCTCGTCGCCCCCGGGGACCCGCTCGCCCTCGCCGAGGCGCTGGCCAAGGTGCTGGCGTGCAACCGTGCGGGCCTCGGCGCGGCCGCCCGGGCGCACGCGTTGGAGCACTTCGAGCTCGGCGCCGTGGTGGACGCCTGGCAGGGGCTGGTCGCCGAGGTGTGGGCGGGGGGTGGCCCGGGGGTGCGCACCGGTCCGTGACAGACCCGCGGCGGCGGGCCGGGCCGGGCGTCGAGTCGCGCGCCGGGCCGGGCGCCGGGCTGGGCGTCGGGCTGGGCCGATCGGGCGAATCCGGGCCAGCGCGCCCGGCCGAACTCGACGGTAACGAACCGCCGCCAGCACACTGCCCGGTGTGAACTCGAAGTCGCTGCTGCGGTCCACCGTCCTGTTCGCCATCGCCGCCGGGATCGCCGTATCCCCCCTCCAGGCCGGCGCGGTGAGTCACCAACCCCCCTCCGAGGGATCCCAGTTCGTCAAGCTCGACCATCCGCAGCCGGTGCGCGAGAGCGTCCGCACGGAGGCGGCCGAGTTCTTCTGGTACGACTGCGTCCACTCCCAGCAGCTCGAACAGCCCTTGCAGGCCTGGGCCGAGAAGCACCGCGCGGACGTCGCCCTGCGGCGCGTCCCGGCGATCTGGCCGGGCAGCCCGGACGAGGGCGCCCAGCGCGGCCACGCGCGCCTGTACTACACGCTCGAGCGCCTGGGCCTGGTCGAGCGCCTGCAGAGCAGCGTCTTCCGCTCGGTGCACACCGACCAGACCGACCTCACCACCGAGGCCACCGCCACCGACTGGGCGGTGCGCCACGGCGTGGACGCGCAGCTCTTCCGCCGGACGTACCGCTCCGACGAGGTGGCGCGGTCGGTCGACGAGGCCGCCGTCGAGTTCGTCCGCTACGGCGTCAACGAGCTGCCGACGGTGGTCGTCCAGGGCGAGTACCGGACTTCGCCGAGCAAGGCCGGCGGCGTCGAGGCGATGCCCGAGGTGCTGGACTACCTGGTCCAGCAGGAGCAGTTGCGCGGGCACTGAGCCCGCCGCGGGCCGGGACCGAACAGCCCTCCGGCGGCCCGCTCCGCCGGGCGGTCAGTCCCGGCGCAGCAGGTACGTCACGAAGCCGAGCGTCCCCCGGTAGCCGTGCAGCCACTCCCGCCGGTGCCGGTCCGCGGCCTCCCGGGCGGCCGCCGCGTCGGGGTCGTCCGGGTGCTCCAGCGCCCACTCGGCCAGCGTGCCCGTCCACGCGAACTCGTAGTCGTCCCACTCCTGCCGGCTGCTCACGTACCCGGACACCGGTGTCCAGCCGTCCGCCAGCACCCGGTCGGTGGTGGTCGCCAGGTCCGCGTAGTCGTCCTGGGCCGCGCCCAGCCCGTCCAGGGCCGCCCGGGACGGCTCCCGCTCCCAGAAGCCCTCGCCGACCAGCACCCGCCCGCCCGGGGCCAGGTGCTCGCGGGCCGCCGCCAGCGTCGGCAGCAGCCCGCCGAAGGCGTGGGTGGCACCCACGCACAGCACCAGGTCGAAGGGCTCGACCGAGCTGAACTGCCGTGCGTCCACGTGGTGCAGGCCGATCCGGCGCACCACGCCGAGCGCGGTCGCCGCCTCCCTGGCCCGGGTCAGCGCCGCCGCGTCCAGATCCACCCCCACCGCCCGCCAGCGCGGACGCGCCGCCAGCGCCCGGACCAGCCACGCCCCCTCGCCGCAGCCGAGGTCCAGCGCCCGGCCGTCCGCCGCTCCGGCGGTCGCGCGCTCCAGCAGCAGGGCCACCGACTCGTCCGTCAGCGGCGCCGCGATCGGGTGGTGGGCATGGGCGAGACGGGAGATCCTCTGACGGTCCATCCGAGCAGTATGGAGCCGACCGGACTGCCGCGCCCGCGAATTCGGGCCCCGGCACGCTCAGGCCCGTGAGTACGTCCGGCCCTTCCACGCCGCGCCCCGGCCCCGCCAGTGCTGCACCGCCGAGTCCACCGTCATCAGCAGGTACAGCCCCGCCGTGAAGGGCAGCAGCAGCACGGCCGGCGCCGGCTGCCGGTAGTACCGCACCATCGGCAGGTAGGTGCCCGCCATCAGCGCCCAGGCCGCCCCGCCCGCCACCGCCACCGCCGGCGCCCCCGCGACCAGCCCGGCCGCCGCGGCCACCGGCGGCACCAGGTACACCAGCCCCAGCCCCAGCACCGTCCCGAGCAGCAGCAGCGGCGAATGCCGCAACTGGGCGTACGCGCTGCGCGACACCATCCGCCACAACTGCTCCAGCCGCGGGTACGGCCGGACGCTGTCCACCGCCCCGGCCAGCCCCAGCCAGGTCCGCCCGCCCGAGGACTTCACCGCCCGCGCCAGCGACACGTCGTCGATCACCGCGCCCCGGATCGCGGCCACCCCGCCGGCCCGCTCCAGCGCCTCCCGCCGCACCAGCGAGCAGCCGCCCGCCGCGGCCGCCGTCCGCCCACCGGGCCGGTTGCTCCGGCGGAACGGGTACAGCTGCGCGAAGAAGTAGACGAAGGCCGGCACGATCAGCCGCTCCCAGCCGGTCTCCACCCGCAGCCGGGCCATCTGCGACACCAGGTCCAGCCCGTTGCTCTCCGCCGCGGCCACCAGCTCCGCCAGCGAGTCCGGCCCGTGCGCGATGTCCGCGTCCGTCAGCAGCAGGTACTCGACGTCCGGACCGGCCAGCTCCACCCCGTGCCGCAGCGCCCACAACTTGCCCGTCCACCCCGGGGGCAGCGGGGGAGGAGTCGTGACGGTCAGCTCCAGCCCGTCCATCGTCCGCAGCTCCGCCGCCACCGCGCCCGTGCCGTCCGAACTGTGGTCGTCCACCAGGATCACCCGCGCCCGCCCCGGGTACTTCTGCGCCAGCAGCGTCGGCAGGCTCACCGGCAGCACCTGCGCCTCGTCCCGGGCCGGCACCACCACCACCGCCCGCGGCCAGCGCACCGGCGGACGGCGCGGCGGAAGCCGTACGTCGGTGCGCCAGAACAGCCCGTGGCAGCACGCCAACCAGAGCCAGACCAGCAGGGAGAACGCGGCGATCCACAACAGGACGGTCACTCCCGCAGTTTGCCGCAGAACCGGCCGGATCGGGCGGATCGACTAAAGTCTTGCCCCGTGAAGATCGCACTGATGGACTCCGGAATCGGCCTGCTGGCCGCCGCCGCCGCCCTTCGGAAGCTGCGCCCGGACGTCGATCTGGTGCTCTCCTCCGACCCGGCCTCGATGCCCTGGGGGCCGCGCACGCCCGAGGAGGTCACCGACCTCGCCCGAGGCTGCTCGCTCGCCGCCGCGGAGCTCGAACCGGACGCGCTGGTCATCGCCTGCAACACCGCCTCCGTGCACGCGCTCGCCACCCTCCGGGCCGAACTCGAACCCGGGCTGCCCGTCGTCGGCACCGTCCCGGCGATCAAGCCCGCCGCCGCCCTCGGCGGCTCCGTCGCCATCTGGGCCACCCCGGCCACCACCGGCAGCGCCTACCAGCGCGGCCTGATCCGCGACTTCGGCGGCACCGCGGACGTGACCGAGGTCGCCTGCCCCGGCCTCGCCGACGCCATCGAACACGGCGACGACGCCGGCATCACCGACGCCATCGCCGACGCCGCCGCCCGCACCCCCGCCGGCACCGCGGCGATCGTCCTCGGCTGCACGCACTACGAACTGGTCGACGACCGCATCCGTGCCGCCGTCGCCCCCACCGCCTCCCCGGCGCTCACCCTGCACGGCTCCGCCGACGCCGTCGCCGCCCAGGCCCTGCGCCGCGTCACCGACCCCACCCGTACCGGCGCCGGTACCATCACCGTGCTCCACGCCGGCGCCCCCGCCGCCCTCCCCCCGGCCGCACTCCTCTACCCCCAAGGGCGCACCCTCGCCGCCCTGATGCGCAGCACGCTGCCGGCGTGACCGCCACCCTCACCGCCGACGGGCCAAGTTTCGCCCGCCGGCGGTCCGCCCTTCAGCCCGAGCGGAAGGCCACCGCAGCTGATCCCCATCCGGGGCAGCCGCGGGCAGGTTCTCTGTCATGAGTTGAGGGGCAAATCTTTGCCCTCCAACTTCCGGGGGTTGGTCGAGGAGCCCCGTGGTGGCCGGCTGCCCCTGGATCGCCGCCCCGGCTGCGGCGGCTGATGCGGGAGGTCGGCCTGACCGACGTTCTGTGCCCGTGGGGCAAGAGTTTGCCCCACGGGCGGGTGGTTGGCCGCTGAGGCGGGGCCAAATTTCGCCCCCCAGGCGTACCGTGCCGATCGCCGGCGGGGCTCATTTTTGCCCCCGAATGTCTTTGAGTGCCCCTGCGTCCCCCTTGCGTGCCCCGGCCGGTCAGGCGACGGCTTGGCGGCGCCAGCGGCGGTAGGCGGGTTCGAGGCCGGAGAGGATGGTGTCGAAGCGGCGGGTGCTGGTGGTGGAGTCGACCTGGAGGCGGCTGATCTGGAGCGGGTGGGAGGGGATGCGGGGGCCGAGCCGGTGGTCGGAGAGGAAGCCGAGGCGGTAGCCGAGTTCCTGGAGGACGGTTTCGGCACGCGGGTCGTGCCCGCCGTCCGGGTAGGCGAAGGCGGTGGGGGGTTCGCCGAGCCAGCGGGTGAGGGCTTCGTGGGCGCCGGTGATCTCGGCGCGGACGGTGGCGTCGTCGCAGCGGCCGAGGCAGGGGTGCCCCTGGGTGTGGTTGCCGATGGCGACGCCGCCGTCGCGCAGGGCGAGCAGGTCGGCGGGGGTGAGCTGCTCCTGGCGGGGTGGGCGGCGGTCGGCGCTGACCCGGAGCTCGTGCAGGCTGCGCCGCCGGTCGGGGTCGGGCATGGCCTTGAGCCGGGGGAGCAACTGGGAGGGGTGCCCGCAGTCGAGCGAGCGGGCACGGCCGCCGTGCCGGGCGAGGAAGTCGGCCTCGTGCCACCAGAAGGGGCGTTCGGTGCCGATGAGCTCGGAGATGACGAAGGCGGTGGCGGGGATGCCGCGGGCGTCGAGGGCGGGCAGGGCGTGGGTGAGGACGCTGCGGTCGGCGTCGTCGAAGGTGACCAGGACGCTGCGGGGCGGCAGTGGCCGCTGTTCGGTGGCGGCTTGGAGGACGGCGGTGAGCGAGACCGGGGTGGCGAGTCTTCGGAGCCGGTCGAGCTGGGCGCCGAAGGACCGGTGGTCGGTGACGCCGTGGTAGGCGAGGACGGCGAGGCGTTGTGCGGCGCGGGCGCGGAACAGGGGTTGGACGGGGGCGAACCGCAGCCATTCGCCCCGCGCGTCTGCCCGGCCCCGGTCGGCGGTCGGGTGGCGGCGGGTGGCCGTCGGCAGCGGGCGCACGAACGGGACGGGCCTGGTGGGGGCCATGGAGATCGACGTGGTGGACTGGGACTGCGGCACGGTTCCCCCTCGGTCGCCGAGCGGCGTGGCGGTACCGCCGGAGGACGGAGCCCGGCCTCCGACCCCAGGAGGAGGCGGCTCCGCCTCCTGGGTATTCCGGTCCGCGGTGGGGGCTCGCACCCTTCCCGCGAACGGCTCCTGGATCGCTCAATGCCATTGAGACCGCTGCACCGAGCGGATGGTTGTACCGGGGGGACGAGGATTTTTCGTGGACTGATGTGGACTGATTGTGGAGCCGGAATGCACGACCGGGGCCGGGCCGCGGGGGGCTCGGGCGAGGTCGGCGGGCCGGTCGCACCGGGTGGTCGAACGTTCACTCCCCGCGGGCTGCCTCCGGCGTTCGCCGGGGGTACCTTGGGCTCATGGCAGATGCGGACCGTGATCCCTTCCACCTGCACGGCGCGACCAGGATGGCCCGTGCGTGGAGTGGTGGCGCCCTGGTCACCCACCAGCTTCCGCTGGCGATGGTGGGTTTGGCCTGCCTCGCGCTGGGCATTGTGGTGGCGGTGATCGTTCCGGACAGTGACGGTCCGGCCTGGGCGATGGCGGTGGCGGGCTGTCTGGCCGCGGGAGTGCTGCTGCTCGGCCGGATCGCGTTCGGGCTGCTGCGGTACCGGCGCCGCGCTGCGCTCTGACCGCCTCGGCGGCCGGCCGGCCTTCGGTGGACGGTTGTACTTCGATTGCCCTCGGCATTCCAAGCGGCAGATCGAGCAGCAGATCGAGCAATATTGGTCAGATCGACCGAATTTCGGCCTGTCGGACAATCCTCTGCCCACTTCTTTCACCATTCCCGGGCGACTGCTTCCGAGGCGCCCCTACTGTGAATGCGTTCTTGCGGCTCGACGGTGCCGTGGAGGGGAAGAGATGGGCGGCAGCGCCACGTCCGATCCGGGCGGAGAGCCGGGCGGAGGACCCGGCGGGAAGCCGGACGGCGCACCGCGCACCACCGTGTCCGCCGGATGAGGCGCGGCGGGGACCTCGCCCTCGCCGCCCTGGCGGGGATCGTCGCGCTCCCGTTGGCCCTGGTGATCGCCGCCCTGCTGCGCTGCACGGCGCGCGGCCCGGTGCTCCTGCGGCTGTCCCGGGCCGGACGGCACGGCCGGGAGTTCCAGGTCCTCCGCTTCCGGACCAGCCGGGGAGGGCGGCTCGGCGCCCTGCTCCGCCGGACCGGCCTGGACGAGTTGCCCCGGCTGTGGAACGTCGCCCGCGGCGAGATGGGGGTGATCGGCCCCCGGCCCGTCCGCCCCGACCAGGCGGTCCGCTACTCCCGCCGCGAGCGCTGCCGGCTCGACGTCCGGCCCGGACTGACCGGCTGGGCCCAACTCCAGGCCCGCCACCCGCTCGCCCGGCCGGACTGGGCCGAACTCGACCTCTGGTACGTGGAGCACCGCTCGCTCCGGCTCGACCTGCGGATCCTCGGGCTGACCGTGCTGGCCCTGCTGCGCCCGGAGGGCGGTCTCGCGCGATGAGCCTGCGCGCCGCGGGCCGCCCGTCGGTGGCGTCGGCCCGGGGCCCCGCCGGACAGGGCCTAGGCTGCGGCGCATGGCCATTCCCCCGTTCCTCGCCGATCTCCGAGCCCTGGTGGGCACCCGTCCGCTCTGGCTGACCGCCGTCGTCGCCGTCGTCCTGGACGACCGCGGCCGGGTGCTGCTGGCCCGACGGGCCGACGACGGGAGGTGGGCGCCGGTCGGCGGCATCCTCGACCCCGGTGAGCAGCCCGCCGACGGCGTGGTGCGCGAGTGCCTGGAGGAGAGCGGGGTGGTGGCGGTGCCCGAACTGCTCGCCTCGGTCACCGTCTCGCCGCAGGTCACCTACCCGAACGGCGACGTGACGCAGTACCTGGTGCTGACCTTCCGGTGCCGGGCGGTCGGCGGCGAGGCGAGGGTGAACGACGACGAGTCGCTGGAGGTCGGCTGGTACCCGCTGGACGGGCTGCCGCCGATGATCGAGGTCGAGCACGAGCGGCTGCGCCACGCGCTGGAGTGCGAGGGGTCGACGGTCTTCGTGTGGGAGGGCAAGGAGCGCCCCTGACCGGCGCACGGCGGACGGCCCGCATCCCCGCCTCCCCACCCCGGGTGGGCCGGGAGCCCGGACCCTTCGCCGATGGTGGTGGCCCGGTCACCCCAGGCGGCGGGAGTTCGCGAGGTCGCTCAGCCCTTGCGCTGCCGGTAGGCCTCCTCCGCGGCGTCCAGGACGGCGGCGAGGTCGCCGCCCGCGGTGGCGGTGGCGGTGGCCGCCACCGCGCCCTCGACGAACGGCGCGTTCGCGAAGCGGACCGGGAACGGGAGGCCGTGCTCGTCGGCGTCGGACAGCAGGGCGCGCACGGTGGTGACGGCGCTGCCCAGGTCGGCGAGCACCACGACCCCGTGGCCCTGGTCGACCCGGCGGGTGGCGGCGGCCACCAGGACCGCGCTGATGCCGGGACCGCCCTGGTCCCCGCCGGTCGCGGCGATCGGGGCGGGGGAGTCGGATCCGGTCAGTGAGAGCGCGAGGGTGCGCACCGCGATGGCCAGTTCCTGGCTGTGCGACACCAGGACGATCCCGACCCGGCCGTGCACGGGGGGCCGGCCGGAGGCGGGCCGGGGCAGCGTGGCGGGCGCGGGTGGCGTGCGGGGCGCAGGGGGGTGGGCCGAGGGGGCGTCGGAGATGGGGATGACATCGGCGCGGGTGCCGTCCCGGCGGCTCATCGGCTGCTCCCTCTGGGCGGTGGTGGGCGGTGCTGGGCGGTGCTGGGCGAGGTGGTGCGGGCCGCATCCGGTGCGCATCGGGTTCCGCGGGGCCGGGGCGGGGCCGGGACGGGCCGTCGAGGGCCCGCGTACGGCCGGCGGGGGGTGGTCCCCCGCGTTGCCAAGCACTCTGGCAGCTCCGGTGGCCCCCGTCGGGCGGGACACGCGTTGAGCGGGCCTCCGGCGGCGTCCGGGCCCGGCTGGTGGAGTCCTCGTCAACCCGCTGACCGGGGCGGGCGGGTGTGGTTAGGCTGGCCCGGAAAGCCGTCGGGAGGAGACCGGGTAGTGGCAGTCAACAGCGGGATCGACGTGGAGACGGGCGGCGCGGAGCCGCAGCTGGCGCCGAGCGGGAAGCCGAAGGTGGACTTCACCGGGGCGAAGTGGCTGTGCAGCAGCCAGGGCGTCGGGGATGTCCAGATCGCGTTCGTGGACGGGTACATCGGGATGCGGGACGGCCGTCAGGAGGACGGTCCGGTCCTGGTGTTCACGCCGGGGGAGTGGCGGGCCTTCGTGCTCGGTGCCCGGGACGGCGAGTTCGACCTCACCTGAGCCCGCGCGACCGTCGCACGACCGCGGAGCGGGCCCCGTCGGAACGGGGCCCGCTCCGCGGTCGATTTCGGCCCCGAACATCACAACTGATGATCTATTGAACGTGCCCCGTCAGAATTTCTGTTGACTGTTAGACAAACGCAGCTCAGAGTATGAGCACAGGCAGACGCCGTGCCCACCGCCCCCACGCGGCCAGACACGGCGCCTGCTGTGCGACCCGGCAGTGTTGCCAGGCCATCCTCCCAGTCATCCCCTGCGCACCGGGGTGCGCCGGCCGGTCCCGGCCCACGAGGGGCCGGCAGTCGCCGGGAGGCTGGCGTCGACGCCGAGAGCGACTCGGCGGCGACACCGTTTGCTCGGGACCCGCACGCCCCCACGCGGCGGCGTCCCGAGCAAGATCCGCGGGAGCGACGGGCCGGGGCCCCGCGGATCTGGCTTGTGGTGATGGAACTGTTGGCTTGTGTGCTGTGCTGTGTGCGACGACGAAGCTGGGTGCTCGGCAGTTCGGCACGACAATGTGCACAGTGAGGGAAACGCGTGTAGGGCCGCGTTGCGACATGCCGTCCCCCCGGAGGGTGAAACCCAGAACGGCTGTCGTGCTGAACCGAACGTAGCCCGGACGGTTGCTCAGAGTCAACATTGGTCTCTGAGCGTCGATCTCCCGACGGTGCCCCACCCACCTCGCGAGCGTGGTGTGCCGGGCACGTACGATGTTCCCATGTCTTTTCTCCGCCGTCGCTCCGGACAGCCCGCCGGCCCGGACTTCGACGTGCTCGCGATGGACCCGGGTGACTGGCCCGGCGACTTCGGTGCGGCCATGATGACCGGCCCGGACGGCTCCTGCCAGGGGATCTTCCTGCGCTACGACCTGTTCGGCGGCAGAGGCCCGGCGATGTTCATCGGCAACCTCCCCGAGGGCTCGCCCGCCCGGGAGACCGGCGACAGCGTGCCCTTCGAGGTGCGGCAGCTGCTCGCGGCGCTGGAGAACGACGAGCCGGTCGACTTCGTCTCGGCCGAGGACTTCCCGGTGATGCTCGGGGACGACCTGCTGATCGTGAAGAAGGTCAAGGTCAGCGAGGAGCGGGTGTTCTGCGCCCAGTTCGGGCGCAGCGACGGCGTCCAGGTCACCATCGCGTCCTGGGACCGACCGATTTCGGACGACCTGTATCAGCTGTTGAAGCCGCTCCCGGCCGACATGTTCCAGCAAGGCTGACCGGCCTCGACCAGGGCTCGGACGTAGCTTGACGGTTTCGATCACGGGTTCGTACAGTCGCGAACATGTCGTGCCGTCTCCCGCTGCTGACCCGTCGCAGCTATCTGGACCTGCGGCGCACCGCCAGCGCGGTGTGTCCGGGCCGCTGAGGGGGAATTCGTCCCCGAGGCGGCGGGCGGCCGGCCGTTCGTGGCCGGCGCCGAATCCGGGGGGCGGGCCGTGAACCGACCTCCGAGGCCGCCCGTCCGGTACCGCGCGCCCGTCCGGCGTGCCGCCCGCATCTGCCGCGCCCACGCTGCCGCCCGGAGGCCCCAGCACCATGACGACCACCGCCGCTGACCGTTCGCCCGCGGACCGCCCGTCCGACACCGCGGCCGCCGCCGTGCCCGGCGCCGCCGCGGGAGCGTCGGATTCCGGCCACCCCGCGCCCGATCCCGCGCCCGACCGCTCGGCCGTCGTCGCTGCCCTCGCCGGACTGCCCCGGGTGGTCGACCTGCTCTCCGCCCGCGCCGAGGAGCACGACCGCGACGCCACCTTCCCCTACCAGGGCATCGAGGCGGTGCACGAGGCCGGACTGCTCACCCTGACCGTCTCCCAGCGGTACGGCGGACCGGGCGGCACGCTCGCCGACACCGTCCGGGTGCTGGCCCAACTCGGGCGCGGGGACGCCTCGGTGGCCGTGGTCACCGCCTTCACGCTGCTCCAGCACGCCGAGCAGGCCCGCCGGGCGGCCTGGCCGACGGCGGGCTACCGGCGGCTGCTCACCGAGTCCCGGCGCGGGCCCGCCCTGGTCAACACGCTGCGCGCGGAGCCCGGCGGCCGGCCCGGAGCGCTGCCGGACACGGTGGCCCGGCGGGACGGCGAGGGCTGGTCGCTGACGGGCCGGAAGACGTACTGCACCGGCGCCGAGGCGCTGGCCTGGATGGCGGTGACCGCGCGGACCGACGAGGCGGAGCCGAGGGTCGGGACGTTCCTGGTCCGCGGCGAGAGCGAGGGCCTGGAGATCGACCCGACCTGGGACCAGGTCGGCCTGCGGGCCAGCGCCAGCCACGACGTGGTGCTGGAGCAGGTCCGGGTGCCGACCGAGCTCGCGCTCGGCCTCACCGCTCCCAAGGGCGGCGCGGCGGACGCGGCCGGGGCCGCCGAACTCTCCCTCGCCTGGCACGATCTGGCGCTCTCCGCGGTGGCGATCGGGGTGGCTCGCGCCGCCCAGTCCTGGCTGATCCGTTTCCTCAACCAGCGCACTCCGGCCAATCTGACCGAGCCGCTCGGTACCCTGCCCCGCTACCGCTGTGCCCTCGGCGAGATCGAGGCCCAGCTGATCGGCGCCGAGGAACTGGTCGAGGGGCTGGCCCCCCGGGTGGACCGGGGAGAGCCGGACGCGGTCGCGCGGACCGGCCCGGCCCACCTGCTGGCCACCCGGGCCGCGACGACGGCGGTCCAGCAGGCGGTCTCGCTCACCGGCAACCCCGGCCTGAGCCGGCGTCACCCGCTGGAGCGCTACCTGCGGGACGTCCTGAGCAGCCGGGTGCACCTCGCCCCGGACGAGGCCGTCCTGGAGGCCGCCGGCCGGGCCGCCCTGGAGCGCGGCGGCCGGCCGTAGCGGATTCCGGGCCCCGGGGGCTCGGGGCCCGGAGCCTCAGCGGGTGCCGACCGCGGCCCGGACGGCCCGGCGGGCGAGCGCGGCGTCGTCGTAGAGCCGGCGGATCATGATCCGCTGCTCCTCGCCGGCGCCCGGCACGTCGTACAGCCGGATCTCCCGCATCAGCACCAGCACCAGGTTGACCAGGAACGCGTCCCGGGCCAGCGTGCCGCCGCTCTGGGCGAGTTGGCTGATCTGGCGGCGCGCCGCGGTGTCGCCGGACAGCACGCTCCACAGCACCGCCAGGTCGTAGCCGGGCAGGTACCAGCCGGCCTGCTCCCAGTCGACCAGCACCGGGCCGGACGGCGCCAGCAGCATGTTGCTGAGCAGGGCGTCGCCGTGGCAGAGCTGGAGCGGGGTGTGGCCGAGGCCGTGCAGCAGGCCGCGCAGGTCGCCGGCGTCCCGGTCGGTGAGCTGGCCCACCGAGTGGTAACGGGCGATCTCCATCGGGTAGTCCATGCGTGGCTGGAACACGTCGGTCGGCGGCCGCCACAGGTTGAGCGTCCGGACGGCGGTCAGCAGCGCCCGCACCTCGCCCGGGGTGGGCGCGTTGACCGGGTGGCGCTCCCGCGCCGCCGGGCGCCCGGGAACGCGCTCCATGACGAGCACGCAGCGGTCGTGGTCGGCGGCGACCAGCCGGGGCAGCCGCACCGGCGGGCGGTGCCGGACGAACGCCCGGTAGACCGCGACCTCGTGGTGGAAGTCGGCCACCAACTGCTCGAAGTACCCACTCCGCACCGCCTGCGGCGCCAGGCACTTGGCGACCACCGGGGCCCGCCCGATGGTGCCCGCCACCAGGATGTGGCGGCTGCCCTCGCGCAGCACCTGGCGCGGGGTGAACGCGGGACATATCCGCGCGACACTCGCCAGCGCGGCCCGCACCGCCGGGGTCTGCAGCGCCGACGGGTCGATCCGTTCGGGGCCGGCGCCGACCTGGCCGGGCCGGTGCGGCGGGCGCAGCACCCGGCCGTCGGCCTGGCGGGCGAGCGGGAGCCGGCCGCCGACGGGCGGGGCCGCTTCGGGGCCGCGGAGCCCCAGCGCCGTACGGCCGGACGGGACCCGGGCGTCCGTGGACCGGCCGTCGGTGCCGTGCGGAGCCACCGGGCGGCTCGACGGGGGCACCTGCTTCGGCCCGGGGCGCCCGGCGGCTGCGGTGGGGGGGCGCAGCGCGGTGCGGGTCGCGGTCGGCGAGGGGGTCGTCGCTGAGGAGTACATGGGGTGAGGGTGGTCCCTTTCTGTCCGTCGGCAGGTGCGCCCCGCGGTGCGGGGAGGGCCGGTGCCGCGTGCTTCCTGGCGTGACGGCGGCCCTGACTCGGTGCGGTGGGTGGTGCGCGGGCGCCGGGCACGGACGCGGGGTCGTGAGACCCGGACGACGGCGGTGCTCCGGCCGTCCGCACCCTGGGGAGTACGGTCGGCCGGACTGCCGTGGCCGTGCCCGGCGCCCCCGCGCCACCCGGCCGCGCCACCCCCTCGGGTGAGGACCGGGAGCGTCCCGTGCCACGGTCGGGGGACTGCCCCGACGCCGGTGGGACGCCGCCCGACCCGGGGGCGAGGTGGCGCACCCCTACAACACACCCGCGGCGCACTGGCTTAGTAGTCTGGCGGGCCCTGGCGAACGGTGGCGAATGCTCGCCT
The DNA here is from genome assembly GCF_040685715.1 of Kitasatospora sp. NPDC088264. Taxonomy (NCBI): domain Bacteria; kingdom Bacillati; phylum Actinomycetota; class Actinomycetes; order Kitasatosporales; family Streptomycetaceae; genus Kitasatospora; species Kitasatospora sp. NPDC088264. The sequence continues at coordinate 39,491 of NZ_JBFBIR010000049.1, read as the reverse complement.
GGCACTTGCCGGAGCCTCTAGCCTCGAATCAGCCGAGGAACCTGGGGGCTTCGTTGAGCAGGGAACCCAACACCCGACTCGCTGACTTGTTCGTCCTGACCGGTTGGTCGAAGGGCGAACTCGCGCGGCTGGTCAACCGTCGGGGTGCCGCGATGGGACAGCAGCAGCTGTCCACCGACACGTCGAGGGTACGGCGCTGGATCGAGCAGGGGGAGATCCCCCGGGATCCGGTGCCGAGGGTGCTGGCGGCCGTGTTCACGGAGCGGCTCGGCCGTGTCGTCACCACTGAGGACCTCGGTCTGGAACGACACCGGCCCACCAGGTCCGGAGCGGCGCAGTCCGCAGCAGTGCCATGGTCGCCGGATCGAACGGCCGCGGTCCTCACCGAGTTCACGGGAATGGACCTCATGCTGAACCGACGTGGATTGGTGGGCGCGGGTGCCGCGCTCACGGCCGGAACGGTCATCGCCGATTCGTTGAAGGGCTGGCTCGGGGGGGACGCGGTCGCGTACGCGGCCTCGGTCCCCGGGCCGCGCCAGGTGATCACCCAGGGCGGGGTGCGCCCCGCGGTGGACGTGTACGACGCGGGCCCGGTCGGGCTCGACGAGGTGGAGTCGCTGGAGCGCTCGGTCCTGGTGTTCCGCGCCTGGGACGCGGCGCGCGGCGGCGGGCTTCAGCGCAAGGCGGTGGTCGGTCAACTGAACGAGGTGGGAGGCCTGCTGACGCACCGACATGCCCCGGCGGTGGAGCAGCGGCTGTGGCTGGTCGCGGCCAACCTGGCGGTGCTGGCGGGCTGGATGTCGCACGACGTGGGCCTGGAGCCCACCGCCCAGCGGTACTTCATGATCGCGGCGGAGTCGGCCAAGGAGGCCGGCGACCGGCCGCGGGCCGGCGAGGCGATCTCCCGGGCCGCACGGCAGATGGTCCACCTGGGCCGGGCCGACGACGCGATCGACCTGATGTCGGCGGCCAAGGCGGCCGGCGGCCGGGTGCTGCCGAGAACGCGCGCGATGCTGAACACCGTCGAGGCCTGGGCGCACGCCTCGATCGGGCACTCCCAGGACACCTGGCGGCTGCTCGGCGAGGCCGAGGACCTGTTCGCCGAGGGCGCGCCGGAGCCGCCGCCGTCCTGGATGCAGGTGTTCGACGAGGCCGAACTGCGCGGCATGCAGGCGCTGGTGCTGCGCACGCTGGCGGAGCACGACCCCTCGGCGGCGGCGCAGGCGCAGCGGCACGCGGAGCGGGTGATCACCCTGCGGGAGGGCACCGGGCAACTGCGCTCGGCGCTGTTCGACCGGATCACCCTGGCCTCGGTGCACTGGTTGAGCGGCGAGCCGGACGCGGCGGAGTTCCAGGCCAAGATGGTGATGAACCTGATCGGCCAGAACTCCTCGCACCGGACCTGGGACCGGTTGCGCGAGATGTACCGGCTGACCGCGCGCTACCGGGGCCTGCCGGTGGTGGACGAGCTGCGGGCCGAGTTGGGGCGGGAGTTGCGGGCGGCGGACGCGAAGAAGCGGCCGAAGCGGTCCTGAGGCCCGGAGGCCCGGAGGCCTGAGCCTTGGGTGTCCTGAGCCTTGGGTGTCCCGAGGCCCGGAGGTTCTGAGGCCCCGGCGGGCTCCGGTCAGTTCGGGGGCGCCGGCCGCAGCAGCATGCGCAGGGCGGTGACGGTGCCGTCCGTGCCGAGGACGGGCTCGCCCGCGCACTCGACGCTGGCGTGCGGGGCGCCGTCGCGGCGGATCCGCAGGGTGCCGGCGGAGGTGCGGCCGTGGACCAGGGCGTCGGTCATCATCCGGCGCAGCACGGGCCGGTCGGCCTCGGGGAGGCGGTCGGGCAGCCGGTCGAGGCTGAGCGGGCCGTTGCCCGGGTCGCAGCCGAGGAGCTGGTAGGTGTCCGCGTTCCAGTGGACGCGGTCGGTGAGGAGGTCCCATTCGGCTGAGCCGATGAGGTGGTCGCGGACGCCGCCGGCGTCGGGTCCGTCGCCGAGGTCGGGGTTCTTGGACGGCTCCTGCGCCGTGCCGTCCACTCTGCCGTCCGTTCCGCTGTCGGCGTCGCCGCTCGGCTCGCCGCGCGCGCCGTCGTCCGTCGCGCTCGCCGGGGCGCCGTCCACCGTGGCGGTGTCCGGCGGGCGGGCGGCGCCTGTGGGCATCTTCATGGCGGGTCCATCGCTCGGGGGTGGCCCGCCGCGTGCGGGCCGTCGGTGGTGAGAAGACTGTGGCACAGCGCCCTCGCCCCTGCGGGCGATTTGGACATAACGCAGGCAAAATTCCCCTGGCATATGCCACTGTGGCAGCAGCCGTCGTCGCCCTGTGTGCGGAAGGTGGCGCGAGGCGGTAACCTTCGGTGATTCCGGCGCCCGGGCGCCCACCGCAGTACCGACCAGAGACCCCGGCGACGGAAATCCCGTTGCCACTACGACCGCCGCAACGGATGCTGACCTCATGTTCGAGCCAGTGATAGCACCCAGTGCCAGCCTCCTCGGCCTCCTGCAGCGAGGCCGCGGTGACGGGCAGCTCCACGCGCTGGCCGCCGACCGTACCGAGGCCATCGCCGCGCTGGAGGAGTGCGTCACCAGGGATCCGCGAGCCGACTGGCAGGTCGAGAGCCGCTCCCTCTACTACGCCCGTCTCTACATGGAGCTGGAAGCGCCCCTCGACGGCATCGAGGACCATCTCCACTCCGCCGAGGACCTCGTCAGCGACGACGAGAACCGCACCGGCCTCGCCCTCTCCGTCCTGGGCCACCTCGCCGCGTACGGCCGGCGCGACGCGCTGCTGATGCTGCGCGAGTACACCGCCACCGGTGCCAACTGGGCCTGGGCCCTCGACGAGCTCGCCCTGCGCGACGACGACCGCGGCCTGCTGCTGCTCGGCACCGCCGTCCTGGACCGCTTCGCCCCGGGCCCCGAGGGCGACGCCGAGCTGCGCGAGTTCATCCGCAACGCCTACGAGCCCCGGCCCTGGCGGCTGTGGGCGGCCTACCACCCGAGAGTGGCGGCGGCCAGCGAGCAGTCACCCTTCGACCTCTGGCAGCGCCAGCTCAACCGCGGCGGCGTCACCCCGGGCTGGTCCACCGCCGACGTCCTGGCCTGGGCCGATCAGGGGAGCCTGGGCGCCCTCGGGGCCGACGCCTTCCTCGGCGGAGCCGACAGCCGGCCCGAGCCCGCGCCCGCCGCCGCCGATCCGGCCGCGCCCGACGCCGTGGACCGCCGGGCCGCCGCCGCCGCCCGCTGCCTGACCGCCGTCGTCCGGCCCGAGGACCGCCCCGCCGTGCTGGAGGCCGCCCGCGGCGGCCTGCCCGGCGCCCGCCGGGCGGCACTGCGCTACCTGGTCGACCAGCGGGACCCGGCCGCCGTCGAGCTGATCGAGGCCGCCGCCGTCGACGTCGACGACCGGATCGTGCGCGCGGCCCTGGAACTGGTCGGCCGGATGCGCGGCCCCGAGGTCCTGGCGCAGGCCCGCCGCTGGGCCGACCCGGCCACCGGGGGCGCGGACAGCGCGCTCGGCGAGGCCGCCGTCAAACTGCTCGCCGACGCCGGGGAGCCGGCCGACGCGCCGTTCGTCGTCGACGGCCTGCGCCGCTGGGTGTCCGTCCGCGGGGTCAGCGGTACCGGGCTCGGTTCGCTGGTCGACGGTGCGGGGCGGCTGGTCGCCGCCGACGCCGTCCCCGTGCTGCGCCATATCTACGGGGAGGCCGCCTCCTCCGAACTGCGCGGCCGTGCCGCCCGGGCGCTCGCCGTGACCGATGTGCACTTCCCCGAGGGCCCCGCCGTCGAGTGCCTCTGGGACTGCGAGGAGGCCACGCGGGAGCTCGCCGCGCGCCATGTCGCCACCACGGGTGACGCGCGCGTGCTGGAGCGCCTGCGCCGGCTCGCCGCCGATCCGGCCGAGGAGGCCGAGGTCCACGCCGCCGTCCGCGGCCGGCTGACCGCCGCCCGGGAGTTCGGGCGGTAGGTCCCGGCAGTCCGGTGGCTGCCTCCCCGCTTCTGGCGAACGACGGGCCGGGACACCCCCTCGGGTGTCCCGGCCCACTGCTGTTCCGGGGGCGTGCTGGAACGCGGTCCTGGTGGAACGCGGTTCTACTTCACGACGCCCGCGTCCGGGGCCAGCACGCCGCCGGCCACCAGTCCGATGATCAGGACGCCGAGCAGCACCCGGTAGACCACGAACGGCAGAAAGCTGTGGTGCGAGATGTACTTGAGGAACCAGGCGATCGCCGCATAGCCGACCGCGAAGGCGATCGCGGTGGCCAGGATGGTCGGCCCCCAGGCCGGTGCCGGGCCCTCGCCGATCTTGAACAGCTCCAGCGCCCCCGAGGCGAGCACCGCCGGGATCGCCAGCAGGAAGGAGTAGCGGGCCGCAGCCTCCCGGCTGTAGCCGAGCAGCAGGCCCGCGCTGATCGTGCCGCCGGAGCGGGACACCCCCGGGATCAGTGCGAGCGCCTGGGCGAGGCCGTAGGCGCACGCGTGCGGCAGGGTGAGGTCGGTGATCGGCCGGGCGTGCCGGACCGCGCGGGTGCGGTCGGCGAAGGCCAGCAGCAGGCCGAAGACGATCAGCGTGGTGCCGATGATCCGCAGATCGCGCAGATGGGTCTCGATGGTGTCCTGGAACAGCTTGCCGAGGATGCCGATCGGCAGCGTGCCGATGATCACGAACCAGCCCATCCGGGCGTCCGGGTCCGAGCGCAGCGCCGGGCGGAACAGTGACAGCGTCCAGGTCCGCACGATCGAGACGATGTCCCGGCGGAAGTAGATCAGCACCGCGGTCTCGGTGCCGAGCTGGGTCACGGCGGTGAAGGCCGCGCCCGGGTCGTCCCAGCCCAGCAGGGCGGAGAAGACCCGCAGGTGGGCACTGGAGGAGACGGGCAGGAACTCGGTGAGTCCCTGGATCAGGCCGAGGACGGCCCCGTGGAACCAGTCGATCACCAGACACCCACCGGGGGTATCCGTGGGTCGTCGTACATGTGCGGTCCTCGCAGGTCGGAGCGGGCGTGCGGGCAGGCGGGCAGGCCGCGACCCGCACGGCCCTCGGGCCGCGCACGGGCGGGCGCGCGGCCGATGGTACGGGGTGAAGATGACTATTCTTTGTTCACCTTTTGACCCGGCTTTGCCCGCCGGCGCTTCCGTGCCCCGCCGACTCGTCCGCCTGCCCTTCCACCTGCCCTTCCGCCTGCCCTTTCGCCGCTCAGCCGGCGGGTCGGACGCGGACCCAGGTGCGGTCCTCCGTCAGGTAGCTCTCGACCGTCAGACCGGTGTCCGCCAGCGCCCGGTCGAACGCGGCGGTGGTGAGCGGCCGGGAGCGGAAGGTGTGCGTCCAGCGGCCGTCCGGGAACTCGTACTCGGCGTGGACGGAGTTCACGCCGTCCCCTACCGGCGTCGAGGAGACGATGCGCGACACGCCGTCGGTGCCGAGCCTGCCCTCGCGCGGCACGTTGAGGTGCCAGTCCTCGCCCTCCCGCTGCATCAGCACGCAGCCGTCCGCGGCGACGTGGCGGCGGCAGGTCTCCAGCAGGCCCTGGCGGACCGCCTCGTCGCCCGCGTGGATCAGGAAGGAGGCGAGCAGGACGACGTCGAAGCGCTCGCCGAGGTCCAGCCGCTCGATCGGGCTGCGCACGGTGCGGATGCCCGCGCGCACCCTGGCCAGCATCTCGGCGGACTCGTCCACCGCCGTCACGGTGAAGCCGCGGTCGGTCAGCGGGTGCGTCATCCGGCCGACGCCGCAGCCCAGTTCGAGGATGGTGGCGCCGGCCGGCACCGCGGCCTCGATCACGTCCGGGGCGTCGCCGACGGGGAGCCGGGCCCAGAGCTCGACGGCGCAGCCGTCCGGGGTGATCGCGCCCGGGCCCGTTCCGTCGTGCCCCTCGCGTCGTACGTTGCCGGTGTGCGTGTCGTTACCCATGGGCGTCATCGGAACACGGGCAGGGCGGGGAGGGAAGGCACCGCAGCGGGTTTTCGGTCAGTCCGTGAGTCCGTGAGTCCGTGAGTCCGTGAGTCCGTCAGCCCGTGAGTCCGTCAGCCCGTGGGTCTCGTTGGCCCGTGGGTCCGTCAGGCCGTCGGTACGTCCTCCAGTTCGGTCAGGGTCGAGTGCAGCCAGGCGAGTTCGGCCTCGCTGGTGGCGCGGGCGATCAGCAGCAGGCCGCGGCGGAACGGGTCGGCGAACTCCTCGGCGCCGACCGGGCGGTCGCCGTCGTAGAAGAAGCTCGCCGGCTCGGAGAGGAAGGCCAGTCGGCGGCGGAGCACGGCGGCCTGGGCGGCGGGGTCGGCGAGGTGGCGCAGGAAGGCGAGCAGGGTGAACCAGCGGTTCTCGTCGCTGATGTCCAGCGGCTCGGGCGCGCGCAGCTGGTCGAGCAGTGCGGCGCGGCCGGCCTCGGTGAGGTGGAGGGTGTGCCGGGGTGCGGCGGCGCTGCCGGGCTCGGTCTCGCGGACCAGCAGGCCGTCGGTCTCCAGGCGCTTGATCGCCGGGTAGAGCGTGCCGTCGCTGATCGGGCGGACGTGCCCGGTGAGTGCGGCGAGGTGGCGGCGCAGCTGGTAGCCGTGCAGCGGGCGGTCGTAGAGGAATCCGAGGATCGCGAGCTTCAGCATGGGGCCACTCTCGCAGATTCGTCCCTCGAAGCCTCGGTATATCGGTTCCGTGATACCTCGATGTCGAGGTATGGTCTGGGCGTTCCCAGCCCCTGATGTCTCAGCCCTTGATGTCCCAGCCCCCGCTGGAGGAGGAGTCCCCGTGCTGCGCCACGCCCCCGTCACCCCGAACGGCGACCGGATCCGATGGGTCGAGCTGCCCGGAGTCGAGCCCGCCCGGCTCTACCTGCACGGCCTCGGCGCCAGCTCGCCCGCCTACTTCGCGGCCGCTGCCGCCCACCCGGGGCTCGCCGGGCGCCGCTCGCTGCTGCTCGACCTGCTCGGCTTCGGCCTCAGCGACCGACCCGCCGACTTCGGATACACCCTGGAGGGGCACGCCGACGCCGTCGCCGCGGCCCTGGCGGAGGCCGGGCTCGCCGGAGTCGAGGTGATCGGCCACAGCATGGGCGGCGCGATCGCCGTCGTCCTCGCCCACCGGCATCCGGCGTTGGTCTCCCGGCTCGTCCTGGTCGACGCCAACCTGGACCCGGTCACCCCCGGCCGCGGCCCCGGCAGCAGCGGTATCGCGAGCTTCACCGAGGAGGAGTTCCTGGCCGGCGGCCGGGACGAGGTCGCCACGTGGGTCGGCCCGTCCTGGTGGTCCACGATGCGCCTCGCCGGGCCCGAGGCGCTGTACCGCAGCGCCGTGCACCTGGCCCGGGCGACGGTGCCGACGATGCGCGAACTGCTGCTCGGCCTCGACCTCCCGCGCACCTTCCTGTACCCGGAGGCGGGCGGCGAGCCGCGCGGCGCCGACCAACTCCGGGAGGCGGGCGTCCGGTTGGCGGCCGTCCCGGACTGCGGGCACAACATCATGCTCGACAACCTCGACGGCTTCGTTTCGGCGGCCGGCCTCGAACCTCGACCGTAGGCTGGGGGGTCGGAGAGGAGCCCGCACAATGCCCTTTGAAGTCCCGCCTGTTGAGGTCCCGCCCGGGCTGGCCGCGTCGCTGGAGCAGTCCCTCGGCCCGGACGGTCGCGCCTGGGTGGCCCGACTCCCCGCTCTGGCAGACGAGTTGCTCGACCACTGGGAGCTGCGCCTGGACGGCCCGCCCGCGCACGGCATCCACGCGCTGGTGCTGCCCGTGCGGCGCGCCGACGGCACGCCCGCGGCGCTCAAGCTCCAGCCGGTGGACGAGGAGACGGAGGGCGAGCCGGTCGCCCTCCGGGCCTGGGGTGGGCGAGGGGCCGTTCGACTCCTCGGCCACGAACCGGCCTCGGGCTCGATGCTGCTGGAGCGCCTCGACCCGGGGCGTTCACTGCTGGATGTCGCGGACGACCGGGAGGCGCTGCACGTCCTTGCAGGCCTGCTCGGGGAATTGACTGAACGTCAGGTCGAAGTCCCGGACCTGCGCCGGCTGGCGGACCTCGCCGACGATCTGCTCGCGCGGGCCCCGGCAGCGGCAGCGGCCCTCGCCGACCCGGCCGAGCGGCGCTTGCTCGCCGACTGCGCCGCGGCCCTGCGCGAGGCCCGCACCGAGCCCGGCGACCGGCTGCTGCACTGGGACCTGCACTACGGCAACGTCCTCGCCCCGCCCGAAAGCGGCGGCCGCGCCCCCTGGCTCGCCATCGACCCCAAACCGCTCGTCGGGCACCCCGGCTTCGAACTCCTCCCGGCGCTGCGCAACCGCTGGGCCGACGTCCTGGCCACCGGCGACGTCGCCCGGGCGCTGCGGTGGCGGTTCGACGTCCTGGTGGAGGCACTGGAACTGGACCGCGAGGCGGCGCTCGCCTGGACGCTCGCCCGGGTGCTGCAGAACGCCGTATGGGCGGCGGAGGGCGGGGAGTCGGCGCTCGACCCGGGGCAGCGGGCGGTGGCGGAACTACTGTCGGGGCGTTGAGCGGAGCGCACGCAGCGAGCGGAAAACAGCGAGCGGAAAACAGCGACCGGCAAACAATGACCGGCAAACAATGACCGGAAACAACGAAGGCAAGGAGGTCGTCGACTCTCCTTGCCACTCTCAAGGTATAGCGCGCCGGGGGGCTTGCCGCAAGGCCCCGGTCGTGCCGCAGAATGACCGGCCGAAGCCGGGATCTGCGGGCATACCTGGGGGTTTGTGATGATTGACGTGATCGTGGTCGGTGCCGGGCCGACCGGGTTGATGCTGGCCGGCGAGTTGCGGTTGCACGGCGTGCAGGTGCTCGTGCTGGAGAAGGAGACGGTGCCGCCCCTGCCGGCCCGGGCGCGCGGACTGCACGCGCGCAGTCTTGAGGTGATGGACCAGCGCGGCCTGCTGGAGCGGTTCCTCCCGCTCGGCCGGAAGTTCGCGGTCGGCGGCTTCTTCGCCGGCATCGGCAAGGAGTGGCCGGAGCGGCTGGACACCACCCAGGCGTACGTCCTGGCCATCCCGCAGGCGGTCACCGAGAGGCTGCTGACCGAGCACGCCACCGAACTCGGCGCCGAGCTCCGGCGCGGCTGCGAACTGGTCGGGCTGAGCCAGGACGAGGACGGGGTGAGCGCCGAACTGGCCGACGGCACACGGCTGCGCTCGCGCTACCTCGTCGGCTGCGACGGAGGCCGCAGTGCGGTGCGCAAGCTGCTCGGCGTCGGCTTCCCCGGGGAGCCCTCCAGGGTGGAGACGCTGCTGGGCGACATGGAGCTGGCTGAGGAGCCGGAGACGATCGCCGCCGTCATCGCGGAGGTCCGCAAGACCCAGCTGCGGTTCGGCGCCGTTCGCGAGGGGGATGGGGGGTACCGCGTCATCGTGCCCGCCGAGGGGGTGGCCGAGGACCGTACGGCCGCTCCGACCTTCGAGGAGTTCAAGCAGCAGCTGCGGGCCGTCGCGGGCACCGACTTCGGGGCGCACTCACCGCGCTGGCTGTCGCGCTTCGGCGACGCCACCCGGCTGGCCGAGCGCTACCGGGTCGGCCGGGTGCTGCTGGCCGGCGACGCGGCGCACATCCACCCGCCGACCGGCGGGCAGGGGCTCAACCTCGGTGTCCAGGACGCGTTCAACCTCGGCTGGAAGCTGGCCGCCGAGGTCGATGGCTGGGCGCCGGAGGGGCTGCTGGACAGCTATCACGCGGAACGGCACCCGGTGGCCGCCGACGTGCTGGACAACACCCGCGCGCAGATCCACCTGATGTCCCTGGAGCCCGGCGCCCGGGCGGTGCGCCGGCTGCTGGCGGAACTGACGGAATTCGAGGAGGTGAACCGGTACCTGATCGAGAAGATCATCGCGATCGGGGTCCGCTACGACCTCGGCGAAGGGCATGAACTGCTCGGCCGCCGGCTGCGCGACGTGGAGCTGAAGCGCGGCCGGCTCTACGGGCTGATGCACGGCGGCCGCGGGCTGCTGCTCGACCAGACCGGCGGGCTCTCGGTGGCGGGCTGGGCGGACCGGGTCGAGCATGTCGTCGACGTCAGCGACGAGTTGGACGTGCCCGCGGTGCTGCTGCGCCCGGACGGCCACGTGGCGTGGGTCGGCGAGGACCAGCAGGGCCTGCGCGGCCACCTGTCCAGGTGGTTCGGCGCCCCCGCCGCCTGAGTGCACCGCCGCGGCCTCGGCGGCGTGCGAACAGCCGTCGCGCCGGGAGCGCCGGAAGGCGTGCGGGCGGGCGCTCAGCGCTCCCGCAGCGGTACGAAGCGCACCGGCGTGCCCGGGCGTGCCTGGGCGGCCGCCGCGAGGTCGGCGGCGGGGACGACGCCGATCACCGGGTAGCCGCCGGTGGTCGGGTGGTCGGCCAGGAAGACCACCGGCCGCCCGTCCGGCGGGATCTGCACCGCGCCCAACACCATGCCCTCACTGGGTAGTTCACCCGCCCGGGCGCGGGTGACCGGCGGGCCCTCGGTGCGCAGCCCGATCCGGTTGCCGGCCGGGGAGACCAGGTACCCGTCGCGGGCCAGCCGGGTCAGCGCCGAAGGCTTGAACCAGTCCGCGTGCGGGCCCAGCCGCAGCCGCAGCACCAGTTCGGCCGGGGGAGCGGGCAGCGGCACCAGGTCGGGCCGGGGGCGGTCGGGCGGAGGCGGGCCGATCGGCAGCCGGTCGCCGGCGGCGAGCGGGGCCGGTCCGAGGCCGGAGAGCAGGTCCGTCGAGCGGCTGCCCAGGACCGGCGGGACGGCGATCGCACCCGCGACCGCCAGGTAGCCGCGCACCCCGGCGGTCGCCGCCCCCACCTCCAGCACCGCCCCGGCCGGCACCGCGACCGGCGCACCCCACGCGGCCGCCCGTCCGTCCACCCGGACGGGCGAGGGTGCTCCGGTGACGGCCACGACCACCGGCCCGAGGGCGCGCAGGGCGACCCCGCCGAGCGTGGTCTCCAGCCCGGCGGCGCCCGGCTCGTTGCCGACGAGCCGGTTCGCGGCCCGCAGCGCGGGCTCGTCCAGCGCTCCGGCCCTGGGCACTCCGAGGTGGGCGACGCCGTGCCGTCCGAGGTCCTGGACGGTGGTCAACGGTCCGGGCCGCACCACCAGCAAACCGCTCAACGCCCCCATCCCGTCCGCCTCGTCCCCCGCCGTCCGGGGCCCGCGCGCCGCCCGTCGTGGGCCCGCACCCCCGCTACGCCCGTTCCGCCGTGAACCGCACCCGCACCCCGGGCGCCAGCAGCGCCGCCGGCTCGCGCCCGGTGTCCCAGAGCGCGAGCCCGGTGCGCCCGATCAGCTGCCAGCCGCCGGGGGAGGAGCCCGGGTAGACGCCGGTGTACGGGCCGGCCAGGGCGACCGAGCCGACCGGGACGCTGCTGCGCGGGGTGGCCCGGCGCGGGACCTCGTAGCGGGGCGGCAGCCCGGTCAGGTAACCGAAGCCGGGCGCGAACCCGCAGAAGGCGACCACGTACTCGGGCCCGGTGTGGATCCGTACGGCGGCCTCCTCGGACACCCCCCACAGCGCGGCGACCTCGGCGAGGTCGGCGCCGTCGTACACCGTCGGCACCTCCACCAGCGGCCCGGTCGCCGCCGCGGCCGCCGACGGACGGGCCGTGCGCAGCAGGGCCGCCAGCGCGTCGACGTCCGCGACGCCGTCCAGCAGCACCGTGCGCGCGGCCGGCACGATCTCCTCGACCGCGCCGAGCGCCCCGCTCTCCTGCCGCTCGCGCAGCCATCCGTACAGCGCGGCGACCTGCGCCGTGTCGTCGAGTTCGACCAGCAGTGCCCGCTCGCCGACCCGCCGGACGGCGGCGGGCGTCACGTGAACGCCTCCACCCGGACCCCGGCGGAGGCGAGGGCGCCGCGGATCCGCCAGGCGAGCTGGGCGGCGCCGGGGGTGTCGCCGTGGACGCACAGGGAGCGGGCCTCGACGGCGATCTGTTCGCCGCCGACGGCCTCCACCGAGGCGTCCCGGGCGATGCCGACGGCGCGGGTGATCACCGATTCGGGGTCGTGCACCACGGCGTCCGGGTCGCGGCGCGGGACGAGGGTGCCGGCCCAGGTGTACGCGCGGTCGGCGAAGGCCTCGGCGACGACCGCGAGGCCGACGCCCTCGGCGACGGCGAGCAGCCGGGAGCCGGGCAGTCCGAGCACCGGCAGCGGTCCGTCGCAGACCGCCCCGGCCCGCAGCACGCCGGCCACCACGGCCTCGGCCTGTTCGGAGTCGGTGACCACCCGGTTGTAGAGGGCGCCGTGCGGTTTGACGTAGGAGACCCGGGAGCCGGCCGCGCGGGCGAAGACCTGGAGGGCGCCGATCTGGTACGCGATCTCGTCGGCGAGCTCCTCCGGGGGGACGTCCATGGCCCGGCGGCCGAAGCCGGCCAGGTCGCGGTAGGAGACCTGGGCGCCGATCCGGACGCCGCGTTCGGCGGCCAGCGCGCAGACCCGGCGCATCGTCGACGGATCTCCCGCGTGGAAGCCGCAGGCGACGTTGGCACTGGTCACCACGGACAGCAGGGCCTCGTCGTCGGTCAGCGTCCAGCGTCCGAACCCCTCACCGAGGTCCGCATTGAGATCGATCACCGCATCGGCCACGCCCGTCCGCCTTCCAGCAGCTGTTGAGCCAGATGGTAGGGCCTGCGGATGAAGGCCGTTGCCCGTGACCCGGGCCCGGGGGGCCCACCGGCGTGCGACCCCTGGTCACACGCCCTGGGGCGGCGCCGGGCGGCTCCGGCTCAGGGCGCGGCCACCGGCCCCTGGAAGGAACGTTCCAGCGGGCGCAGCGCCCGCAGCACGATCAGCAGCGGGACGACGCCGACGATTCCGAACGACATGTCGATGAATCGCCAGCTCAGGGGAATCCCCCGCAGCGGTCCGCAGACCAGGGCCAGGGGGATGACGGCGCCGCAGGCGAGCACCGCCCAGCGGATCACCCAGATGTTGCGGACCGGGTCCTTGATCGGGCCCCAGAAGGCGGCGGCGATCACCAGGTGGGCGAAGGCGAGCCAGTCGGTGCCGTAGGCCAGGAAGGGGTAGCGGTCATTGGTCTCCGCGACGCCGGTGCGGACGCGTTCGATCCAGTCCAGTGCGGCCGGGAAGCGGTCGGCCAGCGGCGCGGCCGGCCCGGTCGCGAGGTCGGCCAGCCAGCGGGTCTCGGTCTCCAGCGGGAAGGCCGTCAGGCCGCTCAGCACCAGGCAGACCACGAAGATCCAGAGCCAGTGCCGGACTCTGCGCAGTACCGCCGCGGGACCGGTGCCCGGATTGGTGTCCATGGTGCGAACCTCCATGCCGAAGAGCAGGCGGGGTCTTGTCCCGTCTGTACGGAACCGACTCTAGACCCTGCTTTTGAACGCGTTCAACTAGCCCCTGACGTGCGGGCACGCCCCGGACGCCGGGCGGGCGCGCACCCCCGGACGCCGGGCCGGCGCGCGCCCCCCGGACACGCCGATGCCCGGGTGCCGGAGCACCCGGGCATCGGAACCGCCGGGACCGCGCGGTGTACGTCGGGACTACGCGGTGTACGTGAAGGTCACCGGGGCACTGGTGCCGCCCGCCGTGGTCACCGTGACGTCCACCGGGCCGGGGCCCACCGCCGCCGGGGAGGTGGCCGAGCAGAAGGACGGGCCGCAGGAGACGTGCGCGGCCGGCACCCCGCCGAACGCGACCGTCCCGTACGTCAGGTTGGTGCCCTGGAGGTACACCTGGGTGCCGCCGGCGGCCGGGCCGCCGGCGTTGGCCAGATTGCCGACCGTCGGCGCGGGCGGCGGCGGGGGCGGGGCGCCCGTGTAGTCGAAGGCGGCCGGCGCCGCGACCGTGCCGCCGGGGGTCACCACGGAGACGGGTGCGCTGCCCGAGCCGCCGGGCGTGGTCACCGTGCAGGCGGTGTCGGTGCAGGTGCCGGCCGCCGGGACGCCGCCGACCAGCACCATGCCGTGCGCCAGGTTGCCACCGCTGACGGCCACCGCAGTGCCGCCCGCGCCCGGGCCGGTGGTGGTGTCGAGGCCGTCGACCGTGGGCGGCGCCTGGACGACCGGCGCCGGGGTGGTCCCGTCGACCGACAGGGCCGTCACGTGGCCGGTCGGGTCGGTGTCGTTCGGATTGGACACGGTCACGACGATCTGGCCGGTCAGCTGCTGGGTGTAGTCGCGGCCCACGTTCAGCTTCATGAACTCGTAGCGCCCGGGCCTGCGGGTGCCGATGAGGACGGCGTCCAGGTGGCGCCCGTCGGGCGAGACGGACTCGGTGAAGGTGTAGTCGTACGGGGTGGAGAAGAACATGCCGAGCTCGGTGGTGAGCCCGGGCGGCAGGTCGACGGTGATGTGGGTCGGCCCGGTGAGGTCCTGGGTGCCGGCGGAGGTCCAGCCGACCGATAGCTTGCCCGGTCCGGGAGGGGTGGTGCCCGGCAGGAAGCCGTTCAGGGCCGCGGTCACGTGCTGCCCCTGCACGGCGGGGGCGTCGGCGGGGGCGGCCGACGAGGCGGCGGCACCGGTGGCGAGGGTGGTCACGGACAGCGCGGCGGCGAAGCCTGCTTTGACCAGTCGAGTGATCATAGGCCGATCATCACGGTGGCGACGCGCCACCTTCACGGGTTTCCCGAATATCGGTTCGGGAATGGCGGAATCCCGTCGAAACCCCGTTCTGAATTCACCCCCGACACGCCCTCCGGCCTGCCGCGCAGCCCGCCCACAAGGCCCGTTTCGGTCGATGTCGGTGCGAACCTCTAATCTTGTCCACCGTGACCGCCATCGCTGACCCGCCCACCCTGCCCGGCCCCCGGCCGCCCGCCGGGTCCGTCGCGGCGAGGCCCGCGCCCGGCCCCGCCGCCGACGAGGGCCTGGCCCGCCGGCTCAAGGCGCTGGCCTGCACCGCCCCCCTGCACGACCTGGACAACCGCAAGGTCAACCTGGCGGGCGAGTACGGCGGCTACGCGATGGCCGAGGTCGGTCTCGCCGCGATCGACCTGGTCACCCTGCACATGGACTTCGACACCGGCGCCGACCGCGACATAGTGCTCGCCCGCCTGCTGCCCCGGGTCGCCGCCCAGGCCGCCGACCGCCCCGCCGCCGAGCACGAGCGGGTCGCCCGCTGGGTGCTGGAGTCGCTGATCAACGTCGGCAGCGTCGACCGGGGCTTCCGCGCCGTCTACGGCACCTTCGGCGCGGACGGCGCGTACGTCCGGCGCGACTACGACTTCAAGCTGATCGAGGAGGTCCCCGGCCCCGACGGCGGCGTCTACCTGCGCACCACCGACGAGGCGGTCAACGTCCTGGTCGGCGCGCTCGACACCGACGTCACCTCGGCCCAGATCGCCGCCGAGGTCAAGCTGGAGGTGCTGATCCGCCGCGGCCGCCTGGCCGACGCCCAGCTCGCCGCCGAGCAGGCCCGCTACCGCACCGTCCAGTACGCCGAGACGCTGCGCCGCGCCCTCGACGCGACCCGGCGCAACGTCCGCGCCGTCGACTGGATGCGCGCCATCCCCGACCTCATCGACGAGGCGCTGGACCACATCGCCGACCGCTACCGGCACGAGAACGCGATTCTCACCAACATCCGCAAGGCCCGCGACGAGGCCGAGCCCCACACCCCCGAAGGGGCCGAGCACAAGCGCCGCGCCGCCGAGCTGCTCGACATCGTCAAGGACTGCATCCGCCGGCACACGAAGCTGCAGACCCGCCTGCTGGAGGCCGGCCCGCTGTTCCGCGCCGAGCAGGACCGGCAGGCCTTCGCCACCCCCGGCGCCCGCAGCGGCATCGACCTCTACGGCCAGCTGCTCGCCCCCGTGCTGCGGCTGCCGGTCGAGCAGGCCGTCGGCCCCACCGGTGCCTTCTTCGCCCGCGGCGCCGGCCTGCGCACCCCCGTCTCCGTCCGGGTCGTCGACCTGGTCGACCTGCTGCTCACCCCGCCGGTCGAGCGCGAGCACCTCGGCGCCGAACTGCCCGACCCGGACCTGGTCGCCACCCCGGACGACAGCCGCTTCTCCGAAGCCCAGCTGGAGGCCGCGCTGCTCCTGCTCGACCTGCCCGCCGACGCCCCCCGCCGGCTCTCCGGCCTGCTCGCCGAGGCCCGCGAGCAGGACCCGGAGCTGCCGTACCTCGTCGCCCTGCTGGCCGTCCACGCGGCCAGCCCGCCGGTCGGCACCGCCTACCGGCAGGGCGAGGAGCGGCTGCTGTTCGCCGTGGACGACGGCACCCCGCTGCGCGACCCGCAGTTCGGCGGCGCCGACCTGATCGTCGGCAGCGCCCTGCTCGACGCGGCCGGCATGGCCGCCGACCGCAAGGACGCCGGCTGACCAAGCCGCCGTCTTGACGCACCACCAGATCGCCCGTACCAGCAACAGCCCCGAGGAGCACCGCCCGTGACGACCCACCACGACGCGTCCTGGGCGGCCGAGACCGAACCCGCGGCCCCCGCCCCGATCACCCCCGGCGACGTCGCCGACGCAGCCCGGCTGGTCTCCTTCGGCCTCCAGGCCAAGCTGCTCCCCGCCCGCGACGCCGAGTACGCCGAACTCGTCCGCCGCCACCGCGAGGACCCGCCGTTCGCCCGGCTCGCCGACGCCGTCGCCACCGGCATGGGCCTGGTCGTCCTGGAGGTCTCGCCGCGCGCCGGCATGGCCGTCGCCGCCGCCGAGGACTCGGTGTTCGCCGTCCGGATGGGCGACTACTCGCGCCGCGCCGCCACCGAGTCCACCGACCGCTTCCTGCACGGCCTGGCCCACCTCGCCGTCGCCGCGATGGCCTTCCCCCGGCCCGAGGACCTCGCCGACGACGGCTACCTCGGCCGGATCACCGTCAACGGCGTCGACGCCTTCGTCCGCCAGGCCTGCCGCCGCCTGGAGGAGCAGGCCGCGACCGAGGGCGACAACACCGACCCGCAGTCCGACGCCCCCGGCCTGGAGGCCGCCTGGCGGGTGTGGGCCCGGCGCACCGCCACCGGCGCCACCAAGGACGCCCGCCGGCTCTCCGGCTCCACCATCGGCATCGTCGCCAAGGCCGTGCTGTTCCTGGTCGACTCCGGCTTCCTGCAGAAGGTCTCCGACGACGCCGGCGGCACCTACCGCACCACCGCCCGCTACCAGCTCCAGGTCCGCGACCTGGCCGGCAGCGCGGCCATGGCCGAACTGCTCGACCTCGGCATCGTCCCGGTCTCCGACGGCACCGCCAGCCTGATGCCGCCGGACACCGGCGACGAACTGGTGGCCGACGCAGGCCTGCCGTTCCACTCGCTCTGAGCCCGAGTCCCGACCACCCCCCAGCCACGGAGAACCGCCGCACATGTACGAGCTCAACCGGGTCCGCCTCTACTCGATCGGCCCGGCCGGCGCCCGCTACGCCGACACGGTGCTCGACCTGCGCGGCGTCGGCGAGCCCGTCGCCGACCCGGCCCCGCAGCAGATCGGCCTGTTCGGCGAGGACGCCGAGGGCCCGGTCCGCCGCCCCGCCCCGGCCGGCGTGCTCTTCCTGGAGAACGGCGGCGGCAAGTCCGTCCTGCTCAAGCTGATCTTCTCGGTGATGCTCCCCGGCCACCGCAACACCCTCGGCGGCGCCAGCTCCGGCGTGCTGCGCAAGTTCCTGCTCGCCGACGACTGCGGCCACGTCGCGCTGGAGTGGCAGCACACCGTCACCGGCGAGCTGATCGTGGTCGGCAAGGTCAGCGAGTGGCGCGGCCGCCAGGTCTCCTCCGACCCGCGCAAGTTCGCCGAGACCTGGTACTCCTTCCGCCCCGGCCCCGGCCTCACCCTGGACTCGCTGCCGGTCGCCGAACGGATCAGCCTGGCCGGCGACCAGAAGGCCCGCGGCCGCCGCCGCACCATGAAGGGCTTCCGCGACGCCCTCACCGAGGCAGGCAAGGCCCACCCGCACCTCGACCTGGTCTTCGAGGACGGCCACGACCGCTGGACCGAGCACCTCGGCGAACTCGGCCTCGACCCCGAACTCTTCCGCTACCAGCGTGAGATGAACGCCGACGAGGGCGAGGCCGCCGGCCTCTTCGCGGTCAAGCACGACAGTGACTTCACCGACCTGCTGCTGCGCGCCGTCACCGACACCCGGGACACCGACGGCCTCGCCGACCTCGTCCACGGATTCGCCGCCAAGCTCGGCCGCCGCGCCGAACTCACCGCCGAACGCGACTTCACCGCCGGCTCCCTCGACCTGCTGGAACGCATCGTCGAGGCCACCGGCGCCCGCGAGAGCGTCCGCGAGGCCCACCGCACCGCCGAACGCCGCACCCGCCGCCTCGCCCACGCCCTCACCTCCCGCGCCGCCGCCGAACGCGACCGCGCCCAGGACCTCGCCATCGAGGTCGCCGCCGCCGCGGGCGCCGTCACCGCCGCCGAGGCCGACCGCACCCGGCACACCCTCATCACCGCCGAACTCACCCACCGGCACGCCACCCTGGGCCTCGCGGCGGCCACCGCCGAGGCCGCCGCGCTGCGCCGCGAACTCATCGACGCCCGCACCCTGCACGCTGCCTGGCAGGCCGCCGAGACCGTCCTGCGCCAGCGCGCCGCCGCCGACCGGGTCACCCGGGTCGCCGCCGCCATCCGCGAGGCCGAACTCGACGCCGCCCCCGCGCTCGCCGCCCGCGCCCGCGCCGCCACCGCCCTGGCCCGCGCCCTGGAGGGCGCCGCCGCGGCCGCCGAGGCCCGCGCCGACACCGAGGAGCAGCGCGCCGGCGAGCTCCAGGACGACGGCGCCAAGGCCCAGTCCGACGCCACCGAGGCCGCCACCGCCGCCCAGAAGGCCCGCAGCGAGGTCGACCACCTGCGCCAGCGCCTCGCCGAGGTCGAGCAGGAGACCGCCGCCGCCGTCGAGGCCGGCTTCATCGACGCCGACGGCGACGTCGACCCGGCCCGCGCCGCCCTGCACGCCGCCGACGTCGAGAAGGCCGCCGGCGCCGCCCTCGCCCAGGCCCGTACGACCGCCGAGGCCTGCGCCGCCCGGCTGCGCGAGGCCGCCGCCGCCACCGGCCGCGCCGAACTCGCCGCCGAACGCGCCGGCGACGCCCGCACGGCCGCCGCCCGGGCCCTCGCCGCCGAGCAGCGCACCGCCGCCCTGCTCGCCACCGAGCAGCGCCTCTCCGACCTGCTCTCCCTGACCCCCGCACCCACCGACTGGAGCGACGACGGGTCAGGGGCCGAGGAGGACGCCGGCTTCCTCACCCCCTCCATCCTCGACCGCAACGCCGAGTACCTGCGCGAACTCCTCGACGAGTCCATCGCCACCGCCGAACGCACCCTGTTCGACCTGCGCACCGCAGCCGCCGACGACTCCCGCATCCTCGCCGCCCTCGGCGACGGCGGACTGCTGCCGCCCGGCCCGGACGTCCTGGCCACCGTCGAGTACCTCGCCGAGCACGGCATCCCCGCCCTGCCGGGCTGGCGCTACCTCGCCCAGTCCGTCGACCCGGCCGACCACGAGGCGATCCTCGCCGCCCGCCCCGAACTCGTCGACGGCGTCGTCGTCACCGACCCCGCCTCGCTGGAGCGGGCCCGCGAGGCCTTGCAGGCCGCCGCCCTGCTGCCCCGCTCCACCGTCGCCGTCGGCGCCGCCGCCTCCCTGATCGCCCCGATCACCGACCAGCCCGCGTTCTTCCTGGTGCCGCCGAACCCGGCCATGCACGACGAGTCCGCCGCCGACGACGAGCGCCGCGAACTGCGCGCCCGGGCGGGCGCCCGCGAGGAGCACATCCGCGAACTCGCCGCCCGCCTCGGTGCCGACCGCGCCCTCGCCGCCCGCCTCGCCTCCTGGCACGCCAGCTGCCCGCCCGGCACCCTCGCCGAACTCGCCGCCGCCGCCGAGGCCGCCCGCGAGCACGCCGAGCAGGCCGCCGCCGCCCTGGCCACCCTGCGCGCCGACCACGACGAGGCCGAGACCGACCACGCCGCCGCGGCCGCCGCCCACGAGGAGCACCGCGAGGCCGCCCAGCGCGCCCGCCGCCGCGCCGACGCCCTCTCCGGCCTCGCCTTCCGGCTGCGCGAGCGCGCCAACTGGGCCCGCCGCCAGCGCGAACTCGCCGAGGACGCCGCCGAGTGCGACCGCCGCCAGGCCGTCTGCGCCGAACGCGCCCGCACCTGCGACGAGGACCGCCGCGCCGCCCAGCGCGCCGCCGACGACGCCCGCCGCACCGCCCGTACCGTGCGCGCCGAACGCGCCGAGATCCCCGCCGCCGAGCAGGCCGACGAGCCCTCCGAGACCGCCCCCGCCGCACTGCCCGCCCTGCGCGAGGCCTACCGCGCCGCCTCCCAGCTGTACGAGAAGGTCGGCGTCGGCGCCGACCTGCGCGCCGAGCAGGCCCGCGCCGAGGGTGACGAGGCCGCCGCCGCGACCGAACTCGACCGCCTCACCAACAAGGTCCGCACCCGCGCCGAGGAACTCCTCGGCAGTCCCGACGGCGCCGACGGCCCGGCCCGCCAGGCCGCGGCCGCCCGCGCCGAGGACCTGGTCGCCACCATCGAGGCCCGCTCCGCCGCCGCCAGCGAGCAGCTCGGACGCCTGCGCGGCGAGGCCGAGCGCTCCGCCCCCGCCGACGGCGAGGCGCACACCGAACTGCCCGAGGACCTCGTCCCCGCCGACCCCGAGCACGCCCAGGTCCTGCTGCGCACCGCCACCAGCCGGCTCGCCGAGCGCCGGGAGGCCCTGGACGCCGCCCGCACCGCGCACGCCGACCTGCAACGCACCTTCGACGCCGCCCAGTCGGCCGCCGCCGACTTCGACGAAATCGCCGGCCAGCTGCGCGACGGCCTGCGCGAGCAGCAGGAGGACGACGGCCAGTCCGTCGAGCCCTACCTCGGCTCGCTGCCGGAGGCACGCGGCACCGCCGCCGAGGCCCGCCGCGCCCTGCGCACCGCCGCCGGCGAGCTGTCCTCCGCCGAACTCGCCGTCCGCGACGCCTCCGACGCCCTCGTCCGGCACGCCAACGCCGCCCGCTACGAGGCCGTCCGCACTCCCGCCCGCCAGCAGATCCGCGAACTGCCCGCCGCCGCGCTGCCCGAGCACGCCGCCGCCTGGGCCGCCGCCTTCGCGCCCCGGCTGCGCGTGCTGACCGACGAACTCGCCCAGCTGGAGCGCAACCGCGGCTCGATCGTCGACCGCCTGCGCGGCCTGGTCGAGTCCTCGCTCACCACCCTGCGCGCCGCCCAGCGGCTCTCCCGGCTGCCCGAGGGCCTGGGGGAGTGGTCCGGCCAGGAGTTCCTGCGGATCCGCTTCGAGGACCCGGACCACGCCACCCTGGTCGAGCGCCTCGGCGAGGTCATCGACGAGGCCACCCGCGCCGCCGTCCGCAAGAACAGCGACCTGCGCCGCGACGGCATGTCCCTGCTGCTGCGCGGGGTCGCCGCCGCGATCGGCCCGAAGGGCGTCAGCGTCGAGATCCTCAAGCCGGACGCGGTGCTGCGCGCCGAGCGGGTCGGCGTCGGCCAGATGTCCGACGTCTTCTCCGGCGGCCAGCTGCTCACCGCCGCCATCGCGCTGTACTGCACGATGGCCGCGCTGCGCGCCAACGACCGCGGCCAGTCCCAGCTGCGGCACGCCGGCACGCTGTTCCTGGACAACCCGATCGGCCGCGCGAACGCCACCTACCTGCTGGAGCTCCAGCGGGCCGTGGCCGATGCGCTCGGCGTCCAACTGATCTACACCACCGGTCTGTTCGACACCACCGCGCTCGCCGAGTTCCCGCTGGTCATCCGGCTGCGCAACGATGCCGACCTGCGGGCGGGCCTCAAGTACATCTCGGTCGAGGAGCACCTGCGCCCCGGCCTGCCCGCCCCGCAGGACCCGGACGGCCCGGCCATCCACGGCGAGATCACCGCCACCCGGATGTTCAAGCGTCCGGCCGAGGTTCCGGTGCAGTCCGCAACTGACTAGCGTGGCGTCCATGCTGACGATCGCGCACTTCAGTGACATCCACCTCGGGCAGGAGCACCGCCGGGACGGCGGCAGGCGCGCCCTGCGGCGGGCCGGGCAGGTGATGGCGTACCTCGACGCCCTGCCCGGCCCGCTGGACGCCGTGCTCGTCACCGGGGACCTCGCCGACCACGGCCTGGCCGCCGAGTACGAGCAGGTGGCCAAGGTGCTGGACTCCCGGTATCCGGTGCTCACTTGCCCCGGCAACCACGACCGCCGGGCGCCCTACCGGGAGGTGCTGCTCGGCGAGGCCCCCGCGGACGGCCCGGTCAACCGGCTGCACCAACTGCCCGGCGCCGACGTGCTGATGCTGGACTCCTCGATCCCGGGCCGCGACGACGGCCTGCTGGACGAGGAGACGCTGGCCTGGCTGGACGCCGAACTGGCGGCCGGCCGCGCCGACCTGCCCGCGCTGGTGGCCTTCCACCACCCGCCGGCCGTCCTGCACCTGCCGAACGTCGACCCGATCCGCCAGTTCGGCGAGGAGGCGCTCGGCGCGGTGCTGGCCCGGCACCCGCGGGTGGCCGGCCTGCTCTGCGGCCACTCCCACACCGGCGCCGCCACCACCTTCGCCGGACTGCCCCTGCTGGTCGCCCCGGGTGTGGTCTCCACCGTCACGCTGCCCTGCGAGGGCGGGCCCGGCATCTCCTTCACCCAGCCGCCGATGCTCGCCTTCCACGTCCTGGACGACACGGGCCGGCTCACCACCCACTACCGGGCCGTCCCGGAGGACTGACCCGCGGCGCCGGCCGCAGGTGTCCTACGCGGCCGGCAGCCGCGGCTGACGCTGCGGCCCGCCGGGGCGGGGGAGCGGCCGGGCGGCCAGCGGGTCGGGCGCCCGGCCGCCCGCCATCGGGTGCGCGGAGCCGGGCGCGCGCTGCCGCTGGGCGGCGACCTGGCGCGAGATCAGGATCTCCAGCAGGCACCACATCGTGCCGAACACCCCGAGCCCCATCGCCATCAGCGCCGGAGTCATCAGCCAACTGTCCGCGTACGAGGCGAGCGTGGCGACGACCACGCCGACCAGCGTGAAGGACAGGCAGAGCACCGCCCGGACGGCGGCGGCGCGCACCTCGTCGGGCAGGCGGCGACGGCGGCGTGGCACGGACATCGATCGACCCCCAGGCGCGGACTCGGCGGCGGACACGGGACGGGCGCACGCGAAAAGCGCCCCCTCGCCTCACTCTGCCCCGTCGAACCAGGACTATGCGTCCGAATCCACCGAACTGCCGTCAAAGCGCGTGATCCGGGCAGCCGGCAGCGGGCGGCCCGCCGCCGGGGGAGGTCAGCCCAACTGCTGGTTGAGCTCCTCCAGGGCGCCCGCCACGATCGTCCGCATGGCCTGCTCGGCCTGGACGGCGTCCCCCGCGCAGATCGCGTCGGCGACTTCGCGGTGCAGCCGGATCGCGTACGGCTCCGGCTGATGGGGCATCAGATGGTACTCGGTCCGCCCGGTGAGCACCGCCCCCACGGTGTCGCCGAGGTGGGCGAACATCTCGTTGCCGGAGGCGCGCAGCACGGTGGCGTGGAAGTCGATGTCGTGCCGGAGGAAGGTGGTGAGGTCGGCGGCCCGCGCCGAGACGGTCAACTCCACGGCCAGTGAGCCGAGTTGGCGCCGGTCATCGTCGCTCGCGTGCACCGCGGCGAGCGCGGCCGCGGCCGGCTCGACGGCCACCCGCAGCGAGCCGAGCGAGCGCAGCTGGGCCGAGCGGTCCGCGCCGGCCAGCCGCCAGCGGATCACCAGCGGGTCGAAGACGTCCCAGAGCGACCTGGGCTGCACGGTGATCCCGACCCGCCGCCGGGACGCCACCAGGCGCATCCCCTCCAGGATCCGTACCGCTTCCCGGACGACCGTCCGGGACACCCCGAACCGCTCCTCCAGCTCCTCGCCGCGCAGCACCGCGCCCTCGGGAATCTCCCCCGACGCGATCGCCGGCCCGAGCTCGTCAAGCAGCCGACCGGGCAGCCCCTGGATCTCCATCCGCCCAGCGTAGACGCCCACCCCGCCGCCACCACCGGCGCGTACCGGGTCCTGCGTCCTGCGATCTACCCCACAGCCCAAAAGTATGACGATTTGGTTTCCGCCACTTGAATACGTCATATCTTTGAGGCGATAGTGGCGGCCAGGCAACGAAGGAGCACCACCCATGGCTCTCAGCGTCGAGAACCACGACCTCCCGGACACCCCTCTCACCATCGTGGTGATGGGCGTCTCCGGTGTCGGCAAGACCACCCTGGCCCGCCTGCTGGCCGAACGCCTCGACCTCCCCTACGCGGAGGCGGACGACTTCCACCCGGCGGCCAACATCGCCAAGATGTCGGCCGGCATCCCGCTGGACGACGAGGACCGCGCCCCCTGGCTGCGCGCCCTCGGCGCCTGGCTCAAGGAGCGGGCCGAGGACGGCACCGGCGGCGTGGTCACCTGCTCGGCGCTGAAGCACCGCTACCGCGACACCCTGCGCGCGGCCTGCCCGGGCGCCTACTTCCTGCACCTCAGCGGCGGTCACGAGCTGGTCGAGGACCGGCTCGCCCACCGCACCGGCCACTTCATGCCGCCGTCGCTGCTCGACTCGCAGTACGCCGCCCTGGAACCCCTGGGCGCGCACGAGCGCGGCGCCGTCCTGGACGTCGGTCCGTCCCCCGAAGAACTCGTCGAGATGGCCGTGGCGCTGCTGCGGCCGGTCAATGGAGACCTCGCGTGAGTATTGCCCCCACTCTGCTCGCGGCCGCCCCACCGGCCCTGCCGCACACCAGCAGCGACTCCCAGCTGCTGATCGCGGTCCTGCTCAGCATCGGTGTGATCGTCCTACTGATCACCAAGCTGAAGCTGCACCCCTTCCTCGCCCTCACGCTCGGCTCCGGCCTGCTGGCCGCCGTCGCGGGCGCCCCGTTCGACAAGCTGCTCAACAGCTTCTCCACGGGCTTCGGTTCCACCGTGGCCGGCGTCGGCCTGCTGATCGGGCTGGGCGCGATGCTCGGCAAGCTGCTCGCCGACTCCGGCGGCGCCAACATCATCGCGGACACCGTGCTGGCCCGGTCGGGCAACAAGGCGCTGCCCTGGGCGATGGCGCTGATCGCCGCCGTCCTCGGCCTGCCGCTGTTCTTCGAGGTCGGCGTCGTCCTGCTGATCCCGATCGTGCTGCTGGTCGCCCGCCGCGGCAACGTGCCCCTGATGCGGATCGGCATTCCCGCGCTGGCCGGCCTGTCCGTGCTGCACGGCCTGGTGCCCCCGCACCCGGGCCCGCTGGTCGCCGTCGACGCCCTGAAGGCGGACCTCGGCATCACCCTGGCGCTCGGCCTGCTGATCGCGGTGCCCACCCTGATCGTGGCCGGCCCGCTGTTCTCCCGGCTGGCCGAGCGCTGGGTCGGCCCGCTGGAGATCCCGAAGGCCACCGCCCCCGAGGAGACCACCAGGCCCGAGCACACGCCGTCCTTCGGCGCGGTGCTGGCGACGATCCTGCTGCCGGTCGTGCTGATGCTCGGCAAGGCCCTGACCGACGTGGTGGTCGACAACCCGAAGGCGATGGCCCAGCGGGTCTTCGACTTCATCGGTTCGCCGCTGATCGCGCTGCTCGCCGCGACCCTGCTCGGCATGCTGACCCTCGGCAAGGCGGCCGGCTTCGACAAGGCCCGGATCTCCGACACCGTCGGCAAGTCGCTCGGCCCGATCGCCGGCATCGTGTTCATCGTCGGCGCCGGCGGCGGCTTCAAGCAGACCCTGATCGACGTGGGCGTCGGCAACGCGGTGAGCGAGTGGTCCGGCAAGTGGCACATCTCGGCGCTGCTGCTCGGCTGGCTGATCGCGGTGCTGATCCGCCTGGCCACCGGCTCGGCGACGGTCGCCACCATCACCGCCGCCGGGATCGTCGCCCCGCTCGCCGCCGACATGTCCTCCACCCACGCGGCCCTGCTGGTCCTGGCGATCGGCGCCGGCTCGCTCTTCCTGTCGCACGTCAACGACGCCGGCTTCTGGCTGGTGAAGGAGTACTTCGGGATGAGCGTCGGGCAGACGCTGAAGTCCTGGTCGGTGATGGAGACGGTGATCTCGGTCGTCGCCATCGCCCTGATCATGCCGCTCAGCCTGATCATCTAGGCCGGACGGCGCCCGCCGCCGCCGACATCCGCCGAGGGGCGGTACCCGTACGGGTACCGCCCCTCGGGCGTGTCCGACGACCGGGACTCAGCCCAGCAGCCCCGACAGCACGGCCGCCGTCGCGTCCAGCAGGTCCTCCGCGGCCGCGCCGCCCGCCGCCGTCCGGGCCAGCAGCCCCCGCGCGCGGCCAGGACCACCTCGGCGGTCTGCCGGGCGGTGGCGGGCGGCGGTACCAGCTCGGGCAGCGCCCGTTCCAGGACGGCGGCCGGGTCCAGCCCGCCGCCGACGTGCTCCGCTCGGCCACCACGACCGCCGCCCGCTCGGCCTGGAGGGCCGGATCGGCACCCTCGCCCCGGGTGCCCACGCCGACCTCCTCCTCGTCGACGGCGACCCGCTCGCCGACCTCACCGTCCTCACCCGCCCCGACCGCCGCCTCCGCCACGTCATCAAGGCGGGCACGCCGATCTGAGCGGCCGGCCGGGAGCCCCTTCGTACCCCGCCCGCGAGCCGGGCGCACGAAGGGCGGGCACCCGGAGAACCCGGGTGCCCGCCCTTCGCGAGGCTCTGCCCAGCTGGCTGTGCTTACTTGGTTCCGCGCTTCGCGAGGCTGTGCTTACTTGGTTCCGCGCTTCGCGAGGCTGTGCTTACTTGGTTCCGCGCTTCGCGAGGAAGGCCTCGACCTCGTCCCGGATCTCCGGCGTGTCCAGCCCGCGCACGGTCATCGTGGTGCGGCGCCGCAGCACGTCGTCCGCCGTGTACGCCCACTCGCTGTCGGCCGCGTAGGCGACCTGCGCCCAGACGTCCGGGCCGTCCTCGTGGATCGGCCGGCCCAGCTCCGGGTTCTCGTCGATCATGCGGGCGATCTCGAAGGACAGTGTGCCGTAGTGGCTGGCCAGGTGCTTGGCCACCAGCGGCTCCATCCGGGAGCCCGGGTCGCGGTCGATCAGCAGCCGGTGCGCGACGGCGTTCGGCGCGCCGACGCCCGGCAGCGGCACGGTCGCCGCGATCGGGGACATGTCCTCGCCGAGGCTGGTGCCGGGCACGTGCGCCAGCTTCTCCAGCACGGTGCGGCCGATGTGGCGGTAGGTGGTCCACTTGCCGCCGGCGACCGACAGCATGCCGCCCTTGCCCTCGGTGACGACCGTCTCGCGCTTGGCGGCGGCGGTGTCGCCCGGGCCGCCGGGCAGCACCCGCAGGCCGGCGAAGGAGTAGGTGATCAGGTCGCGGTCGAGGTGCTCGTCACGGATGGCGTGCGCGGCCTCGCCCATGATCTGGTCGATGTCCGCCTCGGTGGCCCGGACGTCCTTCGGGTCGCCGGTGTACTCCTCGTCGGTGGTGCCGAGCAGGACGTGGTCCTCCCACGGGATGGCGAAGGAGACGCGGTACTTGTCGATCGGGATGGTCAGCGCGGCGCGCCACGGCGAGCGGCGCTTGACGACGACGTGCGCGCCCTTGGAGAGGCGGATCGACGGCGCGGCGCCGGCGTCCTCCATCTTGCGCAGGTGGTCCACCCACGGGCCGGTGGCGTTGAGCACCAGGCGGGCGTCGATGCCGAACTCGGTGCCGTCCAGGCGGTCGCGCAGCTCGGCGCCGGTGACCCGGCCGGCGGTGAAGCGCAGGCCGGTGACCTCGGCGTGGTTGAGCACCACGGCGCCGGCGTCGACGGCGGCGCGCACGGTCATCACGGCGACGCGCGAGTCGTTCATCTGGTGGTCGCCGTAGACGGCCACCGAGCGCAGTCCCTCGGTGCGCAGCGCGGGCACCTGCTGGGCGGCGTGCGCGGCGGTGGAGACCCGGCCCATGCCGTCACGGAAGGCGGACAGCGCGGAGTACAGGAAGACGCCGGCGCCGAGCTTGGGCGCGCTGTGCGGGCCGCCCTTGTAGACCGGCACGAAGAAGGTCAGCGGGTTGACCAGGTGCGGCGCGACGTCGGTGGCGAGCGCGCGGCGCTCCTTGTGGTTCTCGGCGACGAGCTTGACCGCGCCGGTCTGCAGGTAGCGCAGACCGCCGTGGACGAGCTTGGAGGAAGCGCTGGAGGTGGCGCCGGCGAAGTCGCCGCCGTCGACCATGGCGACCTTGAGTCCGGCCTGGGAGGCGGTCCAGGCGACGGCCGTGCCGAGGATGCCGCCCCCGATCACCAGCAGGTCGTAGGTGGCCTTGCCGAGCAGCTCACGGGTCTCGGCGCGGGAGGCGGTGTGGCCGGCGGTGCGCTCGGCGCCCAGGGTCGGGATGGTTGCCATGGTGGTTGTGTACGGCGCGCGGGTCAGGCGGCGCCGTTACTCCTCTCGTGTGCGGTGCGGCCTCTGCTGAGAGGCCGGTCGGCCCGGTGCGGCGGGCCGGTGAAACGCGGTGACACCCGCTGCCGGAACGGCGGGCGGCCGGTCGGGGCTCGGGGCCCCGACCGGCTTGTCGGTCAGTCGGTCTCTTCTTCCTCCACCCACCCCATGGTGCGCTCCACGGCCTTGAGCCACTTCTTGTACTCGCGCTCCCGGGTGGCCTCGTCCATGCGCGGGGTCCATTCGGCGGCGCGGTGCCAGTTGGCCCGCAGGGTGTCGAGGTCGTTCCAGAAGCCGACGGCGAGTCCGGCCGCGTAGGCGGCGCCGAGGGCGGTGGTCTCGGCCACGTACGGGCGCTCGACCGGGGCGTCCAGGACGTCGGCGATGTTCTGCATGAGCAGGTTGTTGCTGGTCATGCCGCCGTCGACCTTGAGGGCGGTGAGCTCGACGCCGGAGTCCTTCTGCATGGCGTCGACGACCTCGCGGGTCTGCCAGGCGGTGGCCTCCAGGACGGCCCGGGCCAGGTGGCCCTTGGTGACGTACCGGGTCAGGCCGGCGATCACGCCGCGGGCGTCGGAACGCCAGTACGGGGCGAACAGGCCGGAGAAGGCCGGGACGAAGTAGGCGCCGCCGTTGTCCTCGACGGTGTTGGCGAGGGTCTCGATCTCGGCGGCGGTGGAGATGATGCCGAGCTGGTCGCGCAGCCACTGGACGAGCGAGCCGGTGACGGCGATTGAGCCTTCCAGGGCGTAGACCGGGGCCTGGTCGCCGATCCGGTAGCCGACGGTGGTCAGCAGGCCGTGGTACGAGTTGACGATCTTCTCGCCGGTGTTGAGCAGCAGGAAGGTGCCGGTGCCGTAGGTGGACTTGGCCTCGCCCTCGTCGAAGCAGGTCTGGCCGAACAGCGCGGCCTGCTGGTCGCCGAGCGCGGAGGCGACCGGGACGCCGGCCAGGTCGCCGACGGCCTCGCCGTAGACCTCGGCGGAGGAGCGGATCTCCGGCAGGACGGCCATCGGCACGCCGATCGATTCGGCGATCTTCTCGTCCCACTGCAGGGTGTGCAGGTTCATCAGCATGGTGCGGCTGGCGTTGGTGACGTCGGTGACGTGCTTGCCGCCGTTGACACCGCCGGTGAGGTTCCAGATCACCCAGGTGTCCATGGTGCCGAACAGGATGTCGCCGGCCTCGGCGCGCTCGCGCAGGCCCTCGACGTTGTCCAGCAGCCAGCGGATCTTCGGGCCGGCGAAGTAGCTGGCGAGCGGGAGGCCGGTCTCGCGGCGGAAGCGGTCCTGGCCGACGTTGCGGCCGAGCTCGCGGCAGAGGCCCTCGGTGCGGGTGTCCTGCCACACCAGCGCGTTGTGGACCGGCTCGCCGGTGTTCTTGTCCCACAGGACGGTGGTCTCGCGCTGGTTGGTGATGCCGATCGCGCGGATGTCGTCCTTGGTCAGGCCGGCCTTCTCCAGCGCGCCGCGGACGACCGACTGCACCCGGGTCCAGATCTCGGCGGCGTCGTGCTCGACGTAGCCGGGCTGCGGGAAGATCTGCCGGTGCTCCTGCTGGTCGACGGCGACGATCCGGCCGTCGGCGCCGAAGATGATGCAACGGCTGGAGGTGGTGCCCTGGTCGATCGCGGCGATGTAGTTGCCAGTGGAGGTCATCAGAGGGTCCTCGGCTCAGGATTCGGGGGTTACGGGGTGGGTGGGCCCGACACAGTGGTCGGTCCCCGTGCTCGGCGGGTTCGAACCCGGCCCGTCAGAACATCGCGTTGTACAGACCGCCGGCCAGTGCGCCGCCGATCAGCGGGCCGACGACCGGCACCCAGGCGTACGACCAGTCGGAGCCGCCCTTGTTCGGGATGGGCAGCAGCGAGTGCACGATGCGCGGGCCGAGGTCGCGGACCGGGTTGATCGCGTAGCCGGTGGGGCCGCCCAGTGAGAGGCCGATGCCGACGACCGTGAGGGCCACGATCAGGGTGCTGAGGCCGCCGGCGGCCAGACCGTCGTTCTTGCCGAGGGTGAGGATCGCCATGCAGAGGATGAAGGTGCCGATGACCTCGGTGACGACGTTCTGGATCGGGTTCCGGATCTCGGGCCCGGTCGAGAAGATGCCGAGGGTGGGCTCCTCGTTGGCCTGGAACTGGCCGAGGTAGGTGAGCCAGACCAGCACGGCGCCGATCATCGCGCCGAGGAACTGGGAGCCGAGGTAGAGCGGCACCTGGCTCCAGTCACCGCTCTTGATGGCGAGCGCGACGGTGACGGCCGGGTTGAGGTGGGCGCCGGACTTCGGAGCCGAGATGTACGCGGCGATCAGGACCGCGAAGCCCCAGCCGAAGGTGATCGCCAGCCAGCCGGCGTTGAGGGCCTTCGACTTCTTGAGGGTCACGGCGGCGCAGACGCCGCCACCGAGAAGTATCAGGGCGGCGGTGCCGAGGGTTTCGCCGACGAAGACGTCGCCGTTGGAGAACGCGGACACAAAGACTCCCTTGTCCATATGGCCCGGAGGTGTGGGTGGGGGCGGCCGGCCGATCGTTGTGCGGGTGAGCGCATCGGGGGAGTGATCTTCCCGGCCATCGTTCGACAATGTCGACCGTTATGCGGAAGCTTCCTCCCCTGGTTGCCCTCACGTCAAGGCAGGGTTACGGAGCTGTGACCCTTCCCCCGAAGTTACCCAGCGGAGCGGGCCAAACCAGGGCAAAACGCCAAGGCGCGGACAGGCCGATGCCCGTCCGCGCCTCAGCGTGACGATGTGGCCGCCGGTGCGGCCTCGGGTTTCAGAAGCGCCCGGCGCCCAGATCGCGGGAGATCGCCCGTGCCGCGCTGCGCACCGAGGCCACCAGCGACGGCTTCACGAAGCCGTCCTCGCAGACCCGCTCCACCGGGCCGCTGATGCACACCGCGCCCACCGGGTTGCGCCGCCGGTCCTGGATCAGCGCGCCGATCGAGGCCACGCCCTCCCAGGTCTCCTCGATCGAGTCCGTCCAGCCGCGCTCGCGGATCAGCGCGCACTCGGCGTCCACGTCGGCCGCCTCGGTCAGCGTCCGCAGGGTGTACGACTCGTACGGCCCGTCGCCCAACTCGCCGCGCGCGACCGGGTCGTAGGCCACCAGCACCTTGCCCAGAGCGGTGCTGTGCAGCGGCTGCATCGAGCCGACCTCCAGCACCTGCCGGGTGTCGTCCGGCCGGAAGACGTGGTGCACGACCAGCACGCCCTGCTGGTGCAGCACCCCCAGGTAGACGGTCTCGCCGGCCGCCCGGGCCAGGTCGTCCGCCCAGACCAGCGCCCGTGCCCGCAGCTCGTGCACGTCCAGGTAGCTCTGCCCCAGCCGCAGCAGTTCGGCGCCCAGCTGGTACTTGCCGCTCTCCGGGTCCTGCTCGACGAACCCCTCCTGCTGGAGCGTGCGCAGGATGCCGTGCGCGGTGCCCTTGGCGAGGTCCAGCGACGTCGCGACCTCGGACAGGCCCAGGCGGCGCTCACCGCCGGCCAGCAGGCGCAAGATCGCGGCGGCCCGGGAGAGCGACTGGATCGGGCCGGGCATGGGGACCTCCGCGCTGACAGGCGGTCGACATTGTCGACCGCGGTGGTAACGGGACGAGTCTGCCAGGCCGTCGCCGGTCCGTGCACCTTCCCCCTCGGTAACCCGCGCTCGGCCGTTTGTTAACCTCCGCCCGCCCGCCGACCCGCCGCGCCGCTCACCCCCGGACGTCCCTCACTCCTCGACGCCGTTCGAGCGCCCCCGCCGCACCGCGACCTCCGCCGCCAGCGCGGCGATCCCGTCCGGCCCCACCCGGCAGCAGCCGCCCACCAGCCGTGCGCCGCCCGCCAGCCAGCCGCCCACCCGGGCCGAGCGGAACGTCGGCTCGCCGCGCCAGTCCCGGCGCGCGGCGTCCCACTCCTCCCCGCTGTTCGGGTACACCACCACCGGCTTGCCGGTCACCTCGGCCGCCAGCGCCACCGCCCGGTCCGCGTCCTGCGGGGTGCAGCAGTTCACGCCCACCGCCAGCACCTCGTCCACCTCGGCCGCCAGCGCGAACGCCTCCGCCAGCGGCTGGCCCGCCCCGGTCCGGTCGCCCGCCACGCTGAACGACAGCCAGGCCGGCACGCCCAGCTCGCGCACCAGCTCCAGCAGCGCCCGCGCCTCGTCCGCGTCCGGCACCGTCTCCAGCGCCAGCACGTCCGGCCCGGCCGCCGCCAGCGCCTCCAGTCGCGGCCGGTGGAAGGCCACCAGTTCCGCGGTGCTCAGCCCGTACCGGCCCCGGTACTCCGAACCGTCCGCCAGCACCGCCCCGTACGGCCCCACCGACGCCGCCACCCAGCGCCGCCGCCCGCCCGGCTCGGCCCGCGCCGCCTCCCGGGCCAGCTCCACGCTGCGCGCCAGCAGCCGCGCGGCCTGGGCCCGGCCCGTTCCGCGCCGGGCGAAGCCCTCGAAGCTCGCCTGGTAGCTCGCCGTGATGGCGACGTCCGCACCGGCCGCGAAGTACGCCCGGTGCGCCGCCACCACCGCCTCCGGCGCGTCCGCCAGCAGCCGCGCCGACCACAGCTCGTCGAGGAGGTCGTGCCCGGCCGCCGCCAGCTGGTTCGACATCCCGCCGTCCAGCACCAGCGGACCGGCCGCCAGCGCCGCGGCGAAGTCCGGCGGGGGAGCAGTGGGCATGGGGCCTCCTCGGGCGCGGTCGTTCCTGGTCACAGCCTAGAAGCCGGGCATCCCCGCGGACCCGGAAAACCATTTGCCGCCGGGGAACGGAATCGCTACGTTGTGCTCAGCCAGAGAACGACAGCACCCCGTACGGCGGCGAGCGCGGAGAGGAGCCGGTGATGGAAGCGGACGACCCGGCCACCCCGCCCCCGACCACGCCCGCGAGCGAGCAGGAGTGGCTCGCCGTCTACGACCCGCGCGCCTACGCCCCGATCGCCGTCACCGTCGACGTGGTCGCCCTGACCTTGCGCCACGGCGGCCTGCACGTCCTGCTCGTCCAGCGCGGCGCCCCGCCCCACCAGGGCTGCTGGGCCCTGCCCGGTGGCTTCCTGCGCGCCGGGGAGGAGAGCCTGGACGAGGCCGCCGCCCGCGAACTGGCCGAGGAGACCGGCCTGCTCGGCGGCTCCGAGGTCGAGGCCGCGCTCTGCCGCGTCCACCTCGAACAGCTCGGCACCTACGGCGCCCCCGAGCGAGACCCGCGCATGCACGTCGTCTCCGTCGCCTACCTCGCCTTCGCCCCCGACCTGCCCGACCCGCAGGCCGGCACGGACGCCGCAGCTGCCACCTGGCACCCCGTCGCCGACCTCGACCTGGGCATACGGCCCTGCGGCCGACCCCGAGCCGCCGGTGCGCCCGCCGACACCCACGGGGGTGGTGTCGGCGGGCCCACCGGCCAGTCCTCCCGCACGCTCGCCTTCGACCACGCGCGCATCCTCGCCGACGGCCTCGACCGCGTCCGGGCCAAACTCGAGTACAGCCCGCTCGCCACCGCCTTCCTGCCCTACGACTTCACCATCCCCGACCTGCGCGCCGTCTACGAGGCCGTCTGGGACGAGAAGCTCCACCCCGGCAACTTCCACCGCAAGGTCCTCTCCGTCCCCGGCTTCGTCGAGAGCACCGGCGCCACCACCGCCCGCGGCGGCGCCCGCGGCGGCCCCCGGGCCCGCACCTACCACGCCGGCGACGCCAGCCTCCTGCACCCCGCCCTGCTCCGCCCCACCCGCGACGGCGAGCTCCGCTGACGGCAGCCGCGCGCACCCGGCTACCATCCGGCCATGACCACTGACGACCCGACACGCGCGGTCAACCAGCCGTTCTCCCACTGCCACTTCTGCGGCACGCCCTACCCGGCCGGCACCGACCACTGGCCCCGCACCTGCCCCGGTTGCGCCGAGATCAGCTACCGCAACCCGCTGCCCGTCGTGGTCACCCTCCTCCCGGTCACCCGCCCCGACGCCGACCCCACCCTCGTCGTCATCCGCCGCACCATCGAGCCCGGCTACGGCCAACTCGCCTTCCCCGGCGGCTACGTGGACTACGGCGAGAGCTGGCAGCAGGCGTGCGTGCGCGAACTGCGCGAGGAGACCGGCATCCTGGCGGACGCCGCCGACATCACCCTGGTCGCCACCGACTCCGACGCCAGGGGCGGCTTCCTCTGCCTCTTCGGCCTGCTCCCGGCCCGTCCGCTCGCCGACCTCCCGCCCTCGCGCCCCACCGACGAGACCGACGGCTGGCAGCTCGCCGCCCCCGACACCCCGCTCGCCTTCCCCTTCCACACCCGGGTCTCCCGCTCCTGGTTCGGCGGCGAGTTCAGCGGTGAGTCCGGCGGCGGGATCTCCGGCCGCTGACCGGCCCGGCACCCACCGGGCGGACCCTGGCGCGGCGGCCGCTCGCATGGCATGGTCTGCACCGACAGCCCAACCGGACGGGCCTGCCACAAGCACTCCCGTCCCCACCACCGGCCGGGAGACCACCACCGTGAGCACCCCACCCCAGGACCAGCCGCTCTGGCGCCCCAACCCCGCTCGCGCCGCAGCCACCAGCCTGGTGGCCTTCCAGGCCTGGGCCGCCGGACACCACGGCGCCCCGGCCGCCCCGCTCGCCCCGGCCGCCGACGACCAGCAGGCCGCCCAGCGCTACGCCGACCTGCACGCCTGGTCCACCGCCGACCTCGACCGCTTCTGGACCGCGATCACCCAGTGGTTCGACGTCCGCTTCACCCAGGCCCCCGAGGCCGTCCTCGCCGACCCCGCCATGCCCGGCGCCCGCTGGTTCCCCGGCGCCCGTCTCAACTACGCCGAACACGCCCTGCGCGCCGCCGAGGACCCGGCCAACGCCGACCGCCCGGCCGTCCTGCACCTCGACGAGACCACCGAGCAGCCGGCCGTCCTCACCTGGTCCGAACTGCGTCGCCAGGTCGGCTCGTTGGCCGCCGCCCTGCGCGCCCGGGGCATCGGCCCCGGCGACCGCGTCAGCGCCTACCTGCCCAACATCCCGCAGGCCGCCGTCGCCCTCCTCGCCACCGCCGCCGTCGGCGCGATCTGGACCAGCTGCGCCCCCGACTTCGGCGCTCGCAGCGTCCTGGACCGCCTCCAGCAGATCGAACCCGCCGTCCTCTTCGCCGTCGACGGCTACCACTACGGCGGCAAGGACCACGACCGCACCGAGGTCGTCGCCGAACTGCGCCGCGAACTCCCCACCCTGCGCACCGTCGTCCACGTCCCGCTGCTCGGCGCCCCCGCCCCCGAGGGCGCCCTGCACTGGGACGACCTGGTCGCCGCCGACGTCGAGCCGGTCTACGAGGCCGTCCCCTTCGACCACCCGCTCTGGGTGCTCTACTCCTCCGGCACCACCGGCCTGCCCAAGGCCATCGTCCAGAGCCAGGGCGGCGTCCTGCTCGAACACCTCAAGCAGGCCGGCCTCCACCTCGACCTCGGCCCCCAGGACCGCTTCCTCTGGTACACCTCCACCGGCTGGATGATGTGGAACTTCCTGCTGGCCGGCCTCCTGGTCGGGGCCACGATCGTCACCTACGACGGCAGCCCCGGCCACCCCGACACCGGCGCCCTCTGGTCGGTCGCCGCCCGCACCCGCGCCACCGTCCTCGGCACCTCCGCCGCCTACGTGATCGCCAGCCGCAAGGCCGAGCTGCACCCCGGCCGCGACCTCGACCTCTCCGCCGTCCGCTGCATCGGCACCACCGGCTCCCCGCTCCCGCCCGACGGCTTCCGCTGGATCTACGAGGAGGTCAAGGAGGACGTCTGGCTCGCCTCCGTCAGCGGCGGCACCGACGTCTGCTCCTGCTTCGTCGGCGGCGTTCCCACCCTGCCCGTCCACCTCGGCGAGATCCAGGCCCCCTGCCTCGGCGCCGCCGTCGAGTCCTGGGACGTCCAGGGCCACCCGCACACCGACACCGTCGGCGAACTCGTCGTCACCAAGCCCATCCCGTCCATGCCCACCGGCTTCTGGAACGACCCCGAGGGCACCCGGTACCACGACAGCTACTTCGACATGTATCCCGGCGTCTGGCGCCACGGTGACTGGATCACCGTCACCTCCCGCGGCACCGTCGTCATCCACGGCCGCTCCGACTCCACGCTCAACCGCCAGGGCGTCCGGATGGGCTCCTCGGACATCTACGAGGTCGTCGAGCGCCTCCCCGAGATCGCCGAATCCCTGGTCATCGGCCTGGAGGAGCCCGACGGCGGCTACTGGATGCCGCTGTTCGTCGTCCTCGCCCCCGGCGCCGAGCTCGACGAGGGGCTGATCGGCCGCATCCGCACCTCGCTGCGCACCGAACTCTCCCCGCGCCACGTCCCCGACGAGGTCATCGCGGTGCGCGGCCTCCCGCACACCCTCACCGGCAAGCGCATCGAGGTCCCGGTCAAGCGGATCCTCTCCGGCACTCCGCTGGAGCAGGCCGTCAACCCCGGCTCCGTCGACGACATCGACCACCTGCGCTTCTTCGAGCAGCTTCGCCGCGACCGGCAGAGCCCCGCCTGACCGGACACGCCGAAGGGGTGCTCCCACCGGCCCGGTGGGAGCACCCCTTCCTGCTGTTCGCCTGTCCTACTCGCCCGACAGCACCTGCTGCGCGGCGGCCCGCGCCTCCTCGGCGCTGTCCGTCGCCCGGGCCGCCTCGGCCGCCCGGCGGCACTGCGCCAGCGTGTACTTGGCCAGCGTCGACCGCACGTAGGGGATCGAGGCCGAGCCCATCGAGAGGCTGGTGACGCCCAGACCGGTCAGCACCACGGCCAGCAGCGGGTCGGCGGCCGCCTCACCGCAGACGCCGCAGCTCTTGCCGGTGGCCTGCGCCGCCTCGGCGGCCGCGGCGATCAGGTCCAGCAGCGCCGGCTGCCACGGGTCCTGCAGCCGGGCCAGCGCGCCCACCTGACGGTCGGCGGCGAAGGTGTACTGCGCGAGGTCGTTGGTCCCCAGCGAGAGGAACTCGACCTCCTGGAGGATCGACCGGGCCCGCAGCGCGGCCGACGGGATCTCCACCATCGCGCCGAACTTGGCCTCCAGCCCCGCCTCGCGACACGCCTGGGCGAAGTCCTTGGCGTCCTTGCGGTCGGCCACCATCGGGGCCATCACCTCAAGGTGCACCGGCAGGCCCTCGGCGGCCCTGGCCAGCGCCCGCAGCTGCGTCCGCAGCACCTCCGGGTGCTCCAGCAGGGTGCGCAGACCGCGCACGCCCAGCGCCGGGTTCGGCTCGTCGGCCGGGGTGAGGAAGTCCAGCGGCTTGTCCGCGCCCGCGTCCAGCGCCCGGACCACGACCCGGCCCTCCGGGAACGCCTCCAGCACCTTGCGGTACGCCTCGACCTGCTTCTCCTCGGTGGGCGCCTTCGCGGAGTCGTCCAGGAAGAGGAACTCGGTCCGGAACAGGCCGACGCCCTCGGCGCCGTTCTCCAGCGCGGCCGGCACGTCCGCCGGGCCGCCCACGTTGGCCAGCAGCGGCACGCGGTGCCCGTCGGAGGTCTGCCCCGGGCCGGAGGACGCGGCCAGCGCGGCCTTGCGCTGGGCGGCGACCGCCCGCAGCTCGTCCTGCTTCTCCTGGGAGGGGTCCAGCAGCACGTCACCGGAGCTGCCGTCCACGGCGACGACGGTGCCCTCGGCGACGTCGGTCGCAGCGGGCAGCGCGACCACGGCCGGCACGCCCAACGCCCGCGCCAGGATGGCGCTGTGGCTGGTCGGCCCGCCCTCCTCGGTCACGAAGCCGAGCACCAGCGTCGGGTCGAGCAGCGCGGTGTCGGCCGGCGCCAGGTCCCGCGCGAACAGCACGTACGGCTCGTCGCTGTCCGGCACACCCGGCATCGGCACGCCCAGCAGCCGGGCCACGATGCGGTTGCGGACGTCGTCCAGGTCGGCGACCCGCCCGGCCAGGTAGTCGCCGGCGGAGGCGAGCAGGGCCCGGTAGGCGGCGAAGGCGTCGTACACACCGCGCTCGGCGCTGCTGCCGACGGCGATCCGGCGGGACACGTCGGCCATCAGCTCCGGATCCTGAGCCATCAGCGCCTGGGCCTCCAGGACGGCCTGCGCCTCGCCACCGGCCAGGTTGCCGCGGGCGATCAGATCCGCGGCGACCGCCTCGACGGCGGCCTGGGCACGGGCCTGCTCGCGGGGGGCGTCCTCGGTCGGGATCTGGGTGGCCGGGGGCTCCAGCACCGCCGTCCCCATGTGCCGCACCTGGCCGATCGCGACCCCGTGGCTGACACCCACGCCGCGCAGCGTCTTCTTCATGTCACCTGTCTCCGCTGAGAGGAGCGGCCCCGCCGGGAACCGCTGTGTGCCGGGCCGCCCCGACAGCTCCTGCGGGGCGGGTGTGTGCAAAGTAAGAGGTCAGCTCCAGCTGAACAGGGCCTCGCCGGAGACGGCCTCGCCGTCCTCCCGCAGGTCGCCGAGCGAGTCGGCGTTCGCCTCCAGCGCCACGATCGGCGAGATGGGCGACTTGCCCGCGGCCTCGACGGCGGCCGGGTCCCACTTGATGACGGCCTGACCGCGGGTCACCGTGTCGCCCTTGTTGACCAGCAGCTCGAAGCCCTCGCCGTTCAGCTGCACGGTGTCGATCCCCAGGTGGGTCAGTACACCGTGGCCCTCGGCGTCCACCACGACGAACGCGTGCGGGTGCATGGAGACGACGACGCCGTCCACCGGAGCGACCGCCTCGGTCGGCCGGCGCTCCGGGTCGATCGCGGTGCCGGGGCCGACCATCGCGCCGGAGAACACCGGGTCGGGCACGCCGGCGAGCCCGACGACCTTGCCGGTCAGCGGCGACGTCACAGTGGTCATGGTTCTGCCTCCCAAGTGAGCGGTACAGCGAGCGGCCGCGAGCAGCGGCAGGACGATCGACTGAAGCCTAAATCATGTCAACTTCGGACATCTGCTGACATTCCCGGGCGAAGACCCACACCCAGTCCGGCTCGTCGTCCGGCGGCTCACCGACCGTTTAGTGGTCTAGTCCTCTTAGTCGATGCGCCGCACTCTACAGGCATCTTGGCGAATCGGGACCATTGCTGTATATGCTCGCGAGAGCAACAAATCATGCCGCCGACCGGGTGACACCGGGAGCGCCCCGATTCGCACTCCGGCGGGTGACCCGCTATGGTTGGCCGAGTCGCCGCGACTTGGCGGTTAACACCAGATTTCAGATGCGAAAACCTCCGGTAAACGGGGCGGAAAACGTCTGGTAAGCTGGAACACGAAAGAACGAAGCGCCCGGAGGGCTCGCTGGAAGGCGGTCCGAAGGAAGTGTCCGTTCCTTGAGAACTCAACAGCGTGCCAAAAGTCAACGCCAGATATGTTGACATCCCCGGCCTCAGA
>NZ_JBFBIR010000048.1:0-66946 GCF_040685715.1 Kitasatospora sp. NPDC088264 | reverse complement strand
ACACGGACCCGGCCGCCACGAGATCCTGAAAACGAGTCCGTGCCGCAAGAACCAAAGCCGGACAGTTGGGGGGAATCCCCTATCGAACACCCTCTGAGGGCTGGGAGACTGCGTGGACGTCCCGGTGCGG
Organism: Kitasatospora sp. NPDC088264; assembly: GCF_040685715.1. NCBI lineage: Bacteria > Bacillati > Actinomycetota > Actinomycetes > Kitasatosporales > Streptomycetaceae > Kitasatospora > Kitasatospora sp. NPDC088264. The sequence goes on along the minus strand of NZ_JBFBIR010000048.1, from coordinate 66,816 downwards.
TGCCCGTTCGAGTCGGGTGCCGCACCGGGCCCGTTTCGTATCCGTATCCGTTCCGGGGTGAGCTGGACGAAGGTGACGACCGTTTGCGGATGGGCTGGACGAAGGTGACGACCGTTCCGGACGAGCTGGACGAAGGTGACGCCGTGAGCGAGCACGACACCGCCGCGGGGGCGGGGGGCGACCCGCTGTCGGGGTACCCGGTGTTCGCGCGCCTGGCCCGGCTGGGGCAGCGGGCGCGGCAAGCGGACCGCGACCACCCGTGGGTGCTGGACACCGCGGTGGTGGCCGCGGTCTTCCTGCTGTTCTGCCTGCCGGACCTGCTGCCCTTCCACGACGGCGGGGAGCGGGCGCGCGAGCACCGGATCGTCTTCGCCCGCCCGCCGCTGGCGGCGCTGCTGGCCTTGCAGGCGGGGCTGCTGCTACCGCTGCTGTGGCGCCGGCGGCGACCGGCGACGGCGTTCGCGGCGGTCGCGGCCGTGTTCGTCCTGCAGTGGTCCCTGGGGGTGGCGCTGCGCGCGGACGTCGCGCTGCTCGTCGCCCTCTACAGCCTGGCCCTGCACGGGAGCCTGCGGCACCTGGCGTGGGCGTGCGCGGCGATGACCGGCGCGTCGGCCCTGGTCGCGGTGGAGCTGTCCGGCGGGCTGCCGGTCGGGGACGCCCTGTTCTTCCTGTTCAGCGCGGCGACGGCGGCGGTGGCCGTCGGCATCGCGGTGCGCATCCGCCGGGCCCAGCTCGCCGGGCTGCGCGAGCGGGCGGCGCGGCTGGAGGTCGAGCGCGACCAGCGCAGCCGGCTGGCCACCGCCACCGAGCGCACCCGGGTGGCCCGGGAGATGCACGACATCATCGGCCACAACCTGTCCGTGATCATCACCCTGGCGGACGGCGGCGCGTACGCGACCGAGGCCTCCCCCGAGCGGGGCCGGGAGGCGCTGCTGCTGATCGGGGAGACCAGCCGCCAGGCGCTGGGCGAGCTGCGGCGCATGCTCGGTGTCCTGCGCGACCAGGGCGAGCAGGGCCCCGAGTTCACGCCGCAGCCGGGCATCGCCGACCTCGACGGGCTGTGCGCGCGCATCCGGGCCGCCGGGCCGCAGGTCGTGTACACCGCGCGCGGCGAGGTGGAGCGGCTGGACCGCGGGGTGCAGCTGATGGCGTACCGGATCGTCCAGGAGGCGCTCACCAACACCCTCAAGCACGCCGGGCCCGACACCCGGGCGCACGTGACGCTGGCCGCCGAGGGCGGCCGCCTGCGGGTGCGGGTGCGGGACGGCGGTCCGCCCGGCGGGGCGGTGCACGGCGGTCCGGCGGGCGAGGAGGGGCACGGGCTCACGGGCATGCGCGAACGCGCGGCCCTGTACGGGGGCACCGTCACCGCCGGGCCCGGGCCCGGGGCAGGATGGACCGTGGAGGCCGTCCTCGACCTCACCCCCGATGGACCCGACGGACCCGGCGGCCCTGGCGGCCTCGGCGCCTTCACCCCCGACCCCGACCCCGACCCGACAGGCGGCCTGACGTGACCACGGTCCTCATCGTCGACGACCAGCCGCTCCAGCGGTACGGCTTCCGGATGCTGCTGGAGAGCCAGCCCGGCACGGAGGTCGTCGGCGAGGCCGCGCACGGCGCCGAGGCCGTGCGCCTGGCGGCCGACCTGCGGCCCGACGTCGTCCTGATGGACATCCGGATGCCCGGCATGGACGGCATCGAGGCCACCCGGCGCATCGTCGCCACCGGCGGGCGCTCGCGCATCCTCGTCCTGACCACCTTCGACCTCGACGAGTACGCCCACGCCGCGCTGCGCGCCGGCGCCAGCGGCTTCCTCCTCAAGGACGCCCGCCCGGAGGACCTCCTGGCCGGGATCCGCGCCGTCTCCGAGGGCGACGCCGTCGTCGCCCCCGCCATCACCCGGCGCCTCCTGGACGCCTACGCCCACCACCTGCCCGTGCGCCCGCCCGGCGCGGCCGCCGAGGACGATCCGCGGCTGAACGCCCTGACCGAGCGCGAGCGCGAGATCCTGGTCGCGGTCGGCCGGGGCTGGACCAACGGCGAGATCGCGCAGCGCCTGGTGCTCGCGGAGTCGACCGTCAAGACGCACGTCAGCCGGGTGCTGTCGAAGATCGGCGCCCGGGACCGGGTGCAGGCCGTGATCTTCGCCTACGACCGCGGCCTGAACCGGCCGAACCCGCCGGCCTGAGCCGTCCCGCTCCTGCCGTGGGGGCGCGGCGTCAGGGGCGCTTCTTCGGGGCGGCTTCGAGGTCGGTGGCGGCGGCGGCCAGGATGGCGCCGAAGACGTGGGCGATGACGGGCTTGCCGACCCGGCGGGCGAAGGCCGCGCCGACGAGGGGGATGGGGAGCGCGAAGCCGGTCGTCCAGACGACCAGGGTGCCCTCGGGGACCTCCTCGAAGGTCATCCGGCCGAACTCGTGCCGGGCCGGCGGGAAGCTGCGGTCGACGGTGTAGTCGAAGCCGTGCGGGGCGTTGTAGGCGGTGATCCGCTCGTTGAACCAGCCGATCAGCCAGGTGTGCAGCCGCACGGCGCCCACCCCGTAGGGCGCGCCCTCGCCGGGCCGGGCCAGGCGCGCCCTGAGCACGAACGGGGAGCGGGTGTAGTTGGTGCTCGTGGCGCACCAGTCGAACACCTCGGCGATCGGCGCCGCGATGACCCGTCGCACGGTCACGGTTTCCATGGCTCGTCCCTCTCCTGCAGCGGGGGGCGCGGGTGTCTGCCGCGCCCTGTTCACCGATGAAGACCGGGCGCGGACCGAAACCGTGACATCGGGTGGGGGCGTCCTCGGGGGTGGCGGTGTCGGGCGGGTGGGCGGCGGGGAGAGGGGGCGGGGTGGGGCGCGAGGCTTCCGTGGAGTGGGGGGCGCTGCACCGGCGGTGTGCGGTGGGTGTGGTGGCGGGGGTGGCGGTGCTGGGGGGCGCGGCCGGGCCGGTGGTGTGGGCGGGGTCGCAGGATCTGCCGGGCGATCGGCGGTGGTGGCTGGTGGTGTGCGGGGTCGCGCTGCTGGCGGCCGTCGGTGCCTCGCTGCCGCTGCTGCGTCGGGTCTCCACCACCGACTACGTCGTCTCCTGTGTGGCGCTGGTGCTGCTGCTGGTGCTCGCCCTGGGCGCGGTGTTCGCGGCGGCGCAGGCCGCCTACGCCGTCCGGACCAGGCTGCACGAGCCGCCCGGCGTCACGGCCACCGTGACGGGCTGCCGGACGACGGGCCGGGAGCTGGACGACCAGAACCAGGGCCGCGACATCTACGGCTGCACGTACCACTGGAGTGCCGGCGGCCGGGAGTTCAGCGAGGAGCGGCCCACCGGGAAGCTGTATCCGGACGGCCACGAGACCAGGGTGTGGCTCGCCGGCGAGCGGATGATCACGGGCCGGCCGAGCCTGCTCGGGATCCCGCTGTGGATCGCGCTCGCCCTGGCCGGGCTGGTGGGCACGGTCCGGTTCGCGATGGCCCTGGCCTGGAAGGCCCGCGAGGTGGGCCTGCGGCGCTAGGGGGTGGCCGGAATCCGGGGTGGCGGGTGCGGCGCTCTGGCAGCATCGGGCGGATGGGGCAGCGGGAGGGGATCGGGCGGCGCTTCGTGGTGGGCGCGGGGTACGCGCTGTACCGGGGGCCGTTGGCGGACAGTACGTCACATCGGCACGCCGCGTTCCAGGTTGCCGTCGCGGCGGCGGGCGGCGAGGTGACGATCGTGGACGGGGCCGGGGTCCGCCACCGGGGTGCGGCGGTGGTGGTGGCGCCGATGGTGTGGCACCGGATGGCGCCGGTCCGGGAGGTGTCGGCGTTCTTCGTCGATCCGCACTGCGCGTTCGCGGACCGGCTGCGGGCGGGGTGCGGTGACGGTGTCACCGTGGCACCCCAGTGGCGGGACCTGGTGGAGGAGGACCTGTGTCCGTCCGGGGTGCTGCCGTCGGCCGAGGTGGACGTGCGGCTGTGGGCGGCGATGGAGGCGCTGACGGACCACCGGGTCGCGCTGCCGGGGCTCGCGGCGCGGGTGGGGCTGTCGCCGCAGCGCCTGCGGGCGCTGGCGCGGCGGCAGTTGGGGGTGCCGCTGGCGCGCTGGCGGATCTGGCGGCGGCTGGCCCGCGCCGCCGACGCGCTGGGCGAGGGGCGCACGCTCGCCGAGGCGGCGCTGGCGGGCGGCTTCGCGGACCAGGCGCACTTCAGCCGGCAGATGCGGGAGATGACGGGGCTGACGCCGTCCGCGGTGCTCCCGGTGCTGCGCGCCTCGGGCCGGGCGGGCGCCTCGGGCCCGGCGTAGCCTCGTCCGCATGTGTCTGATGGTGTGGATCGGAACCGAACAGCCCGTGCTGCCAATCCCCTGCACCGCCGGTCCCCGGCTCGGGACCTGCTACTGCGGGGTTCGCGAGATCGCCGCCGACGCGCCCGTTCGAGCCCGCTTCACTTCACCGCACGTGACCTACGTCGGCTCGCACGAGGGCTGCGGCTGCGGATTCAACAGCTCCCGGTTCGAGTGGGAGGGGTTCACCGACACGGCCGACGCGATGGCGCTCGTCGACGCGATGCGGGACGAGGAGCGCGAGGAGTTCCTCGCTCAGAAGCACTCCCGGGAATTCCTGGCGGCGCTGGTGTCCGCGGCCCTCCCGCACGGGACGGTCGACATCTACATGTGCTGGGCCGGGGACGAGGACGAACCGCCCGACCGCGTGGAGAGCATCGAGACACGCTGGCTGACGGAGCGTTTGACCCCGCTCCAGGAGCGGGTGAAGTACACGACGCCCGGCTGAGCAGGAGGCGCGAGCCCGCCGGCGTACCCGTGGTCACCGGTCGCACGGGGAACCCGACGGGCGGCCTACGCGCGGCGGGCGACGTAGAACGACAGCGAGCCGGTGAGCGTGGAGACGGTCTCGGTCTCGCGCACGCCGTGGAAGCCGGCCTCGGTGATCAGCCGGGGCAGGATGCCGTCGGCGTTGGGCTGGGTGTCCTCCTTGCCGTCCGCCAGTTGCACGATGCGGAACGCCAGGCGCATGGCGGCCGTGCGCTGGCGTCCGAAGTCGGCGATGACGAGCTTGCCGCCAGGGCGCAGCGCCGTGTGCATGGAGGCGAGGACGGCCTGTTTCATGGGGATGGGGCACTGGTGGAGGACGAGGCTGGAGACGACGGTGTCGGCCGTTTCGGCGCCCACGAGGTCGGCGACGGCGTCGCCCATGCCGATGTGCCATTCGGGGGTCACTCCGGCGGCGGCGGCCTTGCGGCGGGCCACTTCGAGGGTGGTGGGGTCGGGGTCGACGCCGATGACGCGGGCGCGGGGTTCGACGCGGCCGAGGAGGACGGCCAGTGAGCCGGTGCCGCAGCCGACGTCGAGGATCACGTCGTCGGGGCGGGGGGCCACGTGCATGGCGAGCAGGCTGCGCCACAGGCGTTCGCGGGTGAGGGAGACGATGGGGTCGTAGAGGCGTACGGGGCCGAGGCGGCCGGCGGCGGGGGTGAAGGCGCGATCGGTCATGCGGGTCAGTGTCGGCCGGGGGGTGTGGTGGCGTCTTGAACGAATCGCTCGCCGGGCGGGGCGGGTTGGGGTTTCCGGGCCGGTTGCGGGGCCGGTTGCGGGAGTCGGGTTCCGGCCCTCCGAGGGCACATAGAAAGTCTATCGACATATGACGTTGGATGACTTATCGTGATCGTCGCGGTGGTCCGGCGCGGCCGGCCCGCCGCGACCACCGTTCGGCCCTGCGAGAGGACCTCCGTGCCCCGTCGTTCCCGCACGTCCACAGCACTCGGCATCGGCGCCACCGCCGTGGTGGCGCTGGCCCTGGCCGCGCCGCCCGCCCTGGCCGGGCCCGCGGCCACCCCCGACCCGGTGCCCTCCCTGGTGGCCGGTCAGGACACCGCCGCCCCACAGCTGGTCACCGGCCTGGCCGAGCCGGCCGTCGGCAGCCCCGCCGACGCCGCCCGCGCCCACCTCGCGGCCCACGCCGACCGCTACCACGTCGACCCCGGCGAGCTGGCCGAGGTCGGATCCGAGAGCACCGCCGACGGCCGGCGCACCGTCAGGTTCGAGCAGCGCCACGACGGCGTGCCCGTGTTCGGCGCGCAGTACCTGGTGCATCTGACGGGCGAGGGCGCCGGGCAGCGCGTCGAGTCGGTCGGCGGCAAGTACTTCACCGGCCTGACCGTGCCGACCACCGCCACCGTCCCGGCCGCCGCCCTGCGGGATCTGGCGCTCGGCTCCGTCCAGGACCCGAAGGCCCGGGCCGCGGCCACCGCCGAGGACCACGGCCTGGTCGTCCTGCCGGACGGCGCCGGCCGGCTCGCCCAGCGCTTCACCGTGCACGCCGCCGACCCGGCGACCGGGGCGCCGGCGGCCCGCGAGGTCTTCGTGGACGCCACCGTCGGCGTGGTCGCCCTCGCCTACGACACCCGCGCCCCGCTCCCGACGGGCGGCAATGCCGGGAGCGCCGCCGACGGGAGCGCCGCGGCCGGCCTCGAACCCGCCACCGGGACCGCGCCGGACGCCCACGGCAACTCCGCCAAGGTGAACATCGCCCGCCTGCCGGACGGCAGTTACCAGCTCACCGACCTCACCCGGCCCGCCGCCATCACCACCTACGACGCGGGCGGCCGGGACGAGATGGACTTCGGCGGCGGCATCCCCGCCGACCTCCCCCCGGCCCACTCCCCCGGCCCGGACTTCCCGGCCTCCGCCGGCACCAGCGGCGCCACCGACGCCAGCGTCAACGCCGGTATCGTGTACGACTTCTACCACGACCGGTTCGGCCGCAACGGCCTGGACGGCAAGGGCGGCGCGATCACCTCCGTCGTCAACGTGACCCAGGACGGCGCCCCCTACGCCAACGCGTACTGGGACGGGAAGAAGATGGTCTACGGCAGCGGGGGCCCCAACTACTACCCGTTCTCCGCCGCCCTCGACATCGCCGGGCACGAGATGACCCACGGCGTCATATCGAACACCGCCGACCTGGCCGGCATGGGCCAGGCCGGCGCGATGAACGAGGGCATCGCCGACTACTTCGGCAACGCCATCGAGGTCACCGCCCGCGGCATGTCCATGAACGACCCGGCGGCCGCGCTGCTCGGCGAGAGCAAGTGCCGCACCGGCACCCCGCAGGCCTGCGCGGACCGCCGGATGGACGACCACCGCACCACCGTGGACGACTACCTCGGCGGCACGGTCGACAACGGCGGACAGCACCTCAACGCCACCATCTTCAGCGGCGCCCTGTGGGACGTCCGGCGCACCCTCGACCCGCTCACCGCCGACCGGGTGGTCTACCGGGCGCTCACCGCCTACCTCACCCCGCTCGACGACTTCGTGGCCGGGCGCAACGCGGCCCTGGCGGCCGGCCGCGACCTCGGCCTCAGCCACGCCCAACTGCGCACCGTGGCAGCCGCGTTCGACGCGCACGGGATCAAGCCCGGCTGGGAGAGCCGGATCGGCATGGACAGCCGCACGCTGGCGCGCAACCTCTCCTACTCGATGGCGCCCCCGGCCGCCGGCGGCGGGCACTGGGTGGCGATGGCCCCCGCCCCCGACCCGGTCAAGGGCACGGGCGGCACCCGCCCCGACACCACCGCGCTGTACACCGGCTCCACCACCGGGCGCGGCGCCCCCGTCCGGCTCAGCCCGGACGACGGCCGCTACCACAGCTGGCCCGCCACCGACGGCACCACCGCCGTGTGGAAGGCCATCGGCACCACCGCCCAGAACCACAGCCGCGAACTGCTGGCCGCACCGCTGTCCGGCGCCGGCCCGGTCCGCAGCCTGTTCCTCGCCGACGGGACGGAGCCCGGCAGCCCCCAGGTCTCCGGCGGCGACATCGCCTTCACCGTGAACGACTTCACCACCCACCGCACCAGCATCCGGCTGTCCCACGACGGGGCCCCCGCGGTCGAACTTCCGCTGGCCGACGGGCACCACCCGGACGACCTCACCCTCAAGGACGGCTACCTCGCCTGGACCGAGTCCTGGCAGGACGGACAGCAGTACGTCACCGCGCCGACCGTCTACTCGATCGCCGCCGGCAAGGTCACCGCGCAGTACACCGCGCACGCCGCTCCCGGCGCCGCCGCGAGCACCGCCTCCTCCGCCCGGCTCGCCGGCGGACGGCTGCTGTGGCTGGACACCCCCGACGGCGCGACCGCCCGCGCCTCCATCCGCTCCGGCGCCCTGGACGGCTCCGGCGTGACCGAGGTGCTGGCCGCCGACTCGCCGAACGCCCCGACGCGCGGCGGCAGCCTCACCGCCTCCGACCAGGCCGTCACCTACAAGGTCGAGGGCACCAAGCCCGCCGGCGGCTGGACCAACGCCGCACTGCCCAAGCTCTGGCAGCTGCCGACCGGCGGCGGCACCCCGCAGCGCCTCTCCTGCGACCGGGGCGGCCAGGACCAGCCCGCCGCCGACCAGGGCACCCGGGTGGTCTGGCTGGACTCCACCCCCGGCCGCACCGACCTGGTCGTGCGCGACCGCGCGGCGGGCACCTGCTGACCGCCTTTCCCTGACCCCCACCCCCCAGGGGTCCGGCCCGGCACGGACGGCTCACAGCCAACCGCGCCGGGCCGCCTGCACGCCCGCCTGGAAACGCGTGGTGGCCCCCAGCTGGGCCAGCAGCGCCGAGACCCGGCGCACCACCGTGCGCCGCCCCAGCCCCAGCCGCCGGGCGATGGCGTCGTCCGTGGCACCGCTGGCCATCAGGGTCAGGATGCGGCGGTCCCGCTCGCCGATCTGCAGGTCGGCGGCGGACACCGACGCCGGGACGGCCAGCCGCCAGAGCGTCTCGAACACCGCGGCCAGCGCCCGCAGCAGGCCCGAGGGCCGGATCAGCAGCGAGACGACGCCCGGGCGCCCGTCGGCCGCCAGCGTGACGATCGCCAGGTCGTCGTCGCCCAGGGCCAGCTTGAGCGGCGGATCGTCCAGCGTGCGGGCCTGCTCCCCCGCCTCCATCATGCGCGCCATGTTGGGGCCCGCGACCGGGTCGTCGAAGGCGCAGCCGTGGTAGATCGAGCGGTAGACGACCCCGGCGGCCATCCGCTGGCGCTGCAGCACCTCCTGGTCGAGGTAGTAGGCCGAACTGCCGGAATAGGGCGGCACGTCGATGACCCGCACCTGGTGGCGGGCGGCCAGCTGGAGTCGCCGGCTGGCCGCCAGCACCTGGGCGGCGTCCTCGACCACCTCCAGGGCGCCGTAGGTGCCGGCGTCGCGCCGGGCGAAGCGGTAGAGGCGTTCCAGTTCCGCCCCGGCCCGGCGCGCCGCGGCCTGCCGGACGGCGTCGCTCTGCAGCACCGCCTCGACCACCCGGCCGGGCGGCAGCGCCTCCCAGGCGCGGTCGCGGTGACCGTCGTCGCGGTGACCGTCGTCGCGGTGACCGTCGTCGCGGTGACCGTCGTCGCGCGGGCCGTCGCCGCGCGGGCCCTCACCGTTGCAGGCCACGACGACTCCCTCGTCGGCGAGTTCCCTGAGCACGGCCAGGACGACGCCCTCGCCGAGGCCGACCCCGGCCGCCAGCTCCGCCGCCCGCGCCTGCGGACGGCCGACCAGGCAGCGGTAGATCCGGCCGCGTTCGGAGTCTGGATCCAGCACGTCGTGCACGACGTCCCCCGTCATCGTGTCGGTGTATCGGTGTATCGGTGTATCGGTGTGTCGGCTCGGCGCTGTGCCGTTGTGTCGGCCCGTCCGCTCGTCGGTTTGTCGGCTTGTCGTTGTGCCGGTGTCGCCCGGACGGGCCGTCGGAGGCTACCCACGCCGGTGGCGCACATGCGCCAGTGGCCCAGGTGCGCCGCAGGGCGCTCTGGCGGACCGCGAGGTGATCTCGCAAGAGTTGTCGGTGCTCAGACAGTTCCAGCGGTTCCCCCCGGGAACAGCGGCACCCTCACGGCCAAGGACGACCCATGACACCAGCCCAGCCCGCCCGGCGCCCGCCCGTACGGCCCCCGCGCGCCCGGCTCCGGCACGCCAGGACGGCCGTCGCCGCCCTGGCCGCCTGCCTCCTGCTGCTGGGCGTGCCCGCCGCGCCCGCCGCGCCCGCCGAGGCCCCCGCCCCGCCGCCGATGAAGGACGGCTTCGGGCTCACCCAGGTCGGCGCCCCCACCGGCAGCGCCACCAACTTCGTGCTCACCGTCACCACACCCCAGGTCGCCGGGGAGCACACCATCCGGATCCTGCTGCCCGCCGACTACGCGGCCAGCCCGGCCAAGCGCTACCCGGTCCTGTACTTCCTGCACGGCGCCTCGGACAACCCGAGCGACCCGGCCCTGGCCTACCCCGCCCTCACCGCCGCGCAGTCGATGATCACCGTCATCCCGGACGGCGGCCTGCGCGGCTGGTACACCGACTGGCTCGACCAGAACACCGCCGCCGGGGCGCAGAACTGGGAGACCTTCCACCTCGACCAGGTCGTCCCGTTCATCGACGCCAACCTGCGCACCCTGACGGGCCGCAGGAGCCGGGCCGTCGGCGGCCTGTCGATGGGCGGCTTCGGCGCGCTGCACTACGCGCAGGACCGGCCCCAGCTGTTCGGCCAGGTCCTCACCATGTCCGGCGCGAACGACCTCTCCGTGAACGAGATGATCATCCGCGGGGCCGTGGTCGCCACCCTGACCAACGCCGGCACCGTGCTGTGCGGGCCCAGCGACGGCAAGCCCTGCGGCCTCGACTTCGGCCCCACGGTCTCCAGCGACGCGATCTTCGGCTCGCCGTACCCGGTGTTCAACGCCGACTGGCGCTGGAACGCCGCGGACCCGGTCTCCCGCGTGGGCGCGCTCGCCGACACCGGCATCGCGGTCTACACCGGCAACGGCAACGGCAGCGCCTCCGACATGGAGTTCTGGGCCGAGGGCACCGCCAAGCGCCTCAAGGACCGCCTGGACGCCCTCGGTTACCGCTACCACTACGTCGACTACGGCAACGGCGCCGGCTGGGGCACCGCCTGCAACGGCGGCCACAGCGCGGGCTGCTGGGCGCAGGACCTCGTGGACTACGTCCCGCGCCTGGAAGCGGCCTTCGCCGCCGCCTGACCGGCCCGCCCTCCTTCCTTCCTTCCTTCCGCCTCCTCTCCCCTCTCCCCCCTCTCCCTCTCCCCGTTCCCGACGAAAGGACCCGACCCCCGTGCTTTCCGCCACGACCCCGAGCCGAACGGCTCCCTGGCTGCGCCTGATAGCGGCCGTCCTGGTGGCCTGTTGCGCCGCCCTGGGCTTCACCGCCTCCCCGCTCGCGACCGCGCGGGCCCACGCCGCCACGGCGCCGGCCGCCGCCTGCGCCTCCCCGCAGCAGTGCCTGACCATCAAGTCCCTCAGCAACGGGCGCCAACTCGACGTCCAGAACGGCACCATGGGCGACGGCGCCTACATCGTCACCAACTCGGCGCCCGGCTACCACCAGTCCTGGCGGCTGAGCGTCGACCCCTCCGACTTCTCCTTCACCATCGTCAACAACGACACCGGCAAGTGCATCGACCTGGCCTTCTTCACCCCGGCCCTGCGCCAGCAGACCTGCGCCGGGCAGGCCAGCCAGCGGTGGTTCCTGCAGCCGGTCGCCGGGGCCGCCGACGCGTTCATGATCCGCCACCTGGGCGACAACACCTGCCTGGACCTGCTGCTCGGCGCCCAGTACGACGACGCCTGGACCGACCAGTACACCTGCAACGGCACCGCCAACCAGCAGTGGTCCACCGGCTTCCCGCAGGCCGCCCGCAGCCTCGCCGTCGACCACGCCGCCAAGCAGTGCCAGAAGGACGTCTCCTCCTGCTCCTGGGCCGTCAAGAGCGAGGCCCCCGCGGCGCCGCTGCCCAAGATCTGCGTCTCCTCGATCTGGTTCAACAACACCAGCAGCGCCGCCCAGCAGAACTTCGCGGTCACCAACATGACCGGCTGGTCCAGCACCCTCGGCGGGGAGATCGGGGCGGAGATCTCCGGCGGCGCGCCCGGCGGCGTCTTCACCACCGCGGTCAAGACCGCCGTCAACTACAGCAACGTCTGGCAGGGCTCGACCACCGTCAACAACGCCGTCACCGTCAACGTCCCGCCCCAGCAGTACGGCTGGGTGACGCTGGCCGAACTCGCCCGCAAGGTCACCGGCAACTGGACGTTCGACGCCCGCGGCTTCCCGTGGACCGCCGAGGACACCGTCACCGTCCCGCTCACCTCCGACCCCAGCGGCGGCGCCACCCTCTACATCGCCAACACCAGCCCCACCTTCACCAGCTGCACCTGAGCCCCACCGCACGACCGAAGGCCAGCCGCCGCCCGGCACCGCCGGGCGGCGGCCCCGTTTTCCCCCGGCTCTTCCCCGGCCCTCCCCCCAACCTCACCTGCCCTGACCTGCCCTGACCTGCTGACAATTGTCACGGTCGGCCGGTGCGGCAGCACACTGCCGGGCGGGGGCGCGGCGCGGACAGCATGGGGGCATGACCTCCACCGACGTGAACCACCCCGACACCGTTCGGGCCTTCCGCACCGTCAGGCGGCTGGTGTTCGCCTACCTGGGCCTGAGCGTCGTCACCCTGGCGGCCGCCTACGTCCTGCGCAACCACCCCGACCTGGTGAACCCGGCCGTGTGGATCCGCGGCAGCCTCGTCGTGGCCAGCGCCGTGGTCACGTACCTGTTCACCACCCGGGCCGCCCGCGGATCGTACGCGGCGTACCGGCGGCTGCGGATCATCTCGGCCGTCATGATCGCCGCGATCGTCGTGATCATCTGCGTACCGGGGACCTTCCCGTTCTGGATGAAGGCCGAGCAGGCCCTGTGCGGGCTGGTGCTGGCGGGGGTGGCCGCCGTGATCAACGGACGCCACCTGCGTACCCTGTTCGCGCGATCCGATGCGACGTGAGGCGGGCGAGGGTGGACGAGGACACGCAGGCGACCCTCCCCGGGCACGCCGCCGCGGAGCGCGCCACAGGGGAGCGCGCCCCGCAACGGTGGGTGCAGGGCTGGCGGCGGATCATGCTGAGCGCCGGGATGCTGGTCTACCCGTGCCTGACCGCCGTCGCCGTGAGCGGCAACGTGTCCGGGGCGGCCCTGGTCGCCGGGTACGCGGTCGTCGGCGCGTTCTGCCTCTGCTTCGTCCTCACCGCCACCGCGATGATCCACCGCCGGCGGCGACAGGTGTTCCTGCTGCTGGCGGTGATGAGCGCGCTGTTCCTGGCCGCGCTGCCGTTCGCCCACGAGAACGCGTTCTACCTCGCCATCGTCGTCGTCTCCTTCGTCGCCGTGCTGCGGCGCCGCCACGCCACCCTGGTGACCGTCACCGCCACCCTGGCCGCCCTGCTGGTGCCGTGGGCGGTGCCCGCCTGGCACGCCGGGCCCGGCACCTTCCAGGCGCTGGCCCTGCTGTTCACCGTGCTCACCACGGGGGCGTTCGCGGAGATCGCCACCACCAACCAGGCCCTGGTGGCCGCCCGGGCCGAGGTGGCGCGGCTGGCCTCGGAGGCCGAACGCAACCGGATCGCGCGCGACCTGCACGACCTGCTCGGGCACTCGCTCACGGCGATCACCGTCAAGTCCCGCCTGGCCCAGCGCCTCGCCGCCAAGGACCCCGACCAGTCGCTGGCGGAGATGGCCGCGGTGGAGTCGCTGTCCCGGCAGGCGCTGGCCGACGTCCGGGCCGCGGTCACCGGCTACCGCGACGTCACGCTGGCCGGCGAACTCGCGCGCGGACGCGAACTGCTGCGCGCCGCCGGGGTGGTAGCCGACCTGCCGACGTCCACCGACCCCGTCGCCACGCGGGACGGGGAACTGTTCGGCTGGGTGGTGCGCGAGGGCCTGACCAACGTGGTCCGGCACGCCCGGGCCGACCGCTGCACCGTCACCGTCACCGGCTCCTCCGTGGAGATCCGCGACGACGGGACGGGCGCGGACGGCAGAACCGGCGGGACCGGCGAGGGCAGCGGGGTCGGGAAGGGCAGCGGGGTCGGGAAGGGCCTGAGAGGGCTGCGGGAACGGGTCGCGGCGGCCGGCGGTACCGTCGAAGCCGGCCCGCTGAGCCCGCGCGGGTGGCGGCTGCTGGTCACCGTCCCGCCGAGCGCCCGCCACGGGCGCGCCCCCGCCCGGAAAGGGACGACATGACGATCCGCCTGCTGCTCGCCGAGGACCAGGAACTGGTCCGCACCGCGCTGTGCGCCCTGCTCGACCTGGAGGACGACTTCGAGGTGGTCGCCGCCGTCGGACGCGGCGACCAGGTCGTCGACGCGGCCCGCGAACACCGGCCCCACGTGGCCCTCCTGGACATCGAGATGCCCGGCCTCGACGGCCTGGCCGCCGCCGCCGTCCTGGCCCAGCAGGTGCCCGACTGCCGGGTCGTCATCCTCACCACCTTCGGACGCGCCGGCTACCTGCGCCGGGCGATGGAAGCGGGCGCGGTCGGCTTCGTCGTCAAGGACGCGCCGGCCGAAGTGCTCGCCGACGCCATCCGCCGGGTCGCGGCGGGCGAACGCGTGGTGGACCCGGAACTGGCCGCGGCCACCCTGGCGGCCGGCGCCTCCCCGCTCACCGCCCGGGAACGCGACGTGCTGAACGCCTCCCGCTCCGGGGCCGGCGTCGCCGAGATCGCCGGCAAGCTCTACCTCTCGGAGGGCACGGTGCGCAACTACTTCTCCTCCGCCATCGCCAAGACCGCCAGCCGCAACCGCACCGAGGCCCTGCGCACCGCCGACGACCGCGGCTGGCTGTGACACCGCCGGACGACGGGCGCAGGGCTGCCGGACTGCCGGACTGCCGGGGCAGGCGTCAGAGCCGCTCGACGGTGACCTCGGTGATCACGACGTCCTCCACGGGGCGCTCGCCGTCCGTGGGGACGGCCGCGAGGGCGTCGACGACGGCCCGGGAGTCGGCGTCGGCGACCTGGCCGAAGATGGTGTGCCGACGGTTCAGGTGGGCGGGCGTGCCGACGGTGATGAAGAACTGCGAGCCGTTGGTGCCCGGGCCGGAATTGGCCATGGCGAGCAGGTAGGGCCTGGTGAAGTGCAGTTCGGGGTGGAACTCGTCGGCGAAGGCGTAGCCCGGGCCGCCGGTGCCGCTGCCGGTGGGGTCGCCGCCCTGGACCATGAAGCCGGCCACCACGCGGTGGAAGAGCGTGCCGTCGTAGTACGGGCCGCTGCCGGGCCCGCCGGTGCGCGGGTCGGTGTACTCCCGGGTGCCCTCGGCGAGTTCGACGAAGTTGCGGACCGTCTTCGGCGCGTGGAACTGGAACAGCTCCAGCCGGATCGGGCCCAGGGTGGTGTGCAGGGTCGCGAACAGGCCCTTGGCCATGGCGGACTCCTTTGCTCGGATGGTCGGAGAGGGGATCAGCGTCGGCATCCTGGCACACGGCGGGTTCGTGATCGCACCCGGCGCGGGGCCTCGACACCGGCAAATGCCTCGTGGCGCCAACTCATCTGCATGGCAAGCGGGTTGTCTGCTTGAACGCCGGATCGGCCCGGTTTCGGGCGGGGTCGGGGGTGCGAGCCGGGGCTGCGGGTTGAGAGGATCGGCCCGGAAACGGGATGGACGGGAGAGGGGTGAGACGTGGTCGGTACCGTGCTGGTCGGTGTCCTGGTGATCGCGGTCGGCGGGTGCGTGTGCGTGGTGTGGGCCGAACGCGGCGGCCCCCGCTGGGTGCGCGCCGTGGCGTCCGTGACGCTCGCCTCGGGGTCCCTGCTGCGCCGCTCCTCGCGCAGCCGGCGCCGGAACCGGAGCCTGAGCGGCGGTGACAGCGGCGACGGTGGCGATGGCGGTGGTGGCGGTGGCAGCGGCGATGGTGGCTGAGCGCCCCGCCCGCGGGCGCGAAGACGACGAGCGGCTGCGGCGGGTCTTCGAGGCGGTGCTGGCCAAGACCCTGTCCGGGACCGGACCGCTCACCTGCACGGGCCTGGACGAGGACACCGAGAACGCGCTCTGGGCAGTCTGGGAGGCGTACCCGCACGCTTCGGCCGAGCTGGTGCAGGCCGCGCGGCGCGCCTTCGCGGGCCAGCTGGACGGCAGCAACGCGGCCCGCTGGCACGCGGACCTCGCCCGGGCGATCGCCGAGCGCAGCCCCCGCGGCTGAACGTGCGTCCCCGGACGTCCGGGCGTCCCCGGACGCGTGGGCGGCCGGGGACGCTCGGGGGCGTCAGCTCTCGGTGGAGCGGCGGCGGGAGGCGACGACGAGCGCAGCACCCGCGGCCAGGGCCGCGGCGGCGCCGCCGGCCTCCCAGCCGAGGCCCTCGGTGCCGGTGGCGGCGAGCTGGCCGGGGCGGGTGGTGCCCGTGGTGGCCGTGGCCGTCCCGGCGGTGGTGCCCGCCGCGATCGCGCCCGCGGTCGTGCCCGTCGTGGTGGTCAGGGCGGCGGGCTGGACGGCCAACTGGGCGCCGGTGGCGGTCTGCGGCTGCTCGGCGGGCCGGGCCGGCTGCGGGGCTGGCTTGTTCGCGGCGGCCTCGTCCTCGGCACGGGCCGTGAACTGGCCCTCCTTCAGGAACTTCACGACGTCCTCGTCGGTGCCGCCGTCCAGCGCCCGGCTGGCGGCCTCGCGCACGGCCCGCCCACCGGCCGCCATGATCTGGGCGAGCTTCACCCGGTTGTCGTCGGCCCGCTGCTTGGGAAGCTCGACGTCCAGGAAGTGCCGCACGTCGGCGACGGTGCCCGCGAGGGCCTTCTCCCCCGCCTCGCGCACGCCCGGGCCGGTCTCCTTGTCGTCCAGGATGCCCTGCACCTTCGCACGGGCCTCGTCCTCGGCACGGGCCGTGAACTGGCCTTCCTTCAAGAACTTCACGACGTCCTCGTCGGTACCGCCGTCCAGCGCCCGGCTGGCGGCCTCGCACACGGCCCGCCCGCCGACCGCCATGATCTGGGCGAGCTTCACCCGGTTGTCGTCGGCCCGCTGCTTGCGGAGCTCGACCTCCAGGAAGTGCCGCACGTCGGCGGCGGTACCCGCGAGGGCCTTCTCCCCCGCCTCGCGCACGCCCGGGCCGGTCTCCTTGTCGTCGAGGATGCCCTGCACCTTGGCGCGGTCCTCGTCCTCGGCACGGGCGATGAACTGGCCCTCCTTGAGGAAGGCCAGGATTTCCTCGTTGCTGCCGGATATCGCCTTCCCGGCGGCCTTCTTCAGTGCCGGCCCGGCGCCGTCGAAGATCCGGGCGACCTTCAGCCGGTTGTCGGTCTGACGCCGCTCCTCGAGTTCGACGTCCAGGAAGTGCCGCACGTCGGCGGCGGTACCCGCGAGGGCCTTCTCCCCCGCCGCGCGCACGGCCGGGCCGGTCTCCTTGTCGTCGAGGATGCCCTGCACCTTGGCGCGGTCCTCGTCCTCGGCACGGGCGATGAACTGGCCCTCCTTGAGGAACTTCGCGACGTCCTCGGCGGTGCCGCCCCGCAGGGCGGCCGTGGCGGCCTTCTTGACGGCCGGCCCACCGACGGCGAGGACCTGGTAGGCCCTCACCCGGTTGTCGATCACGCGCTGGTCGTGGAGCTCGACGTCCAGGAAGTGCCGCAGGTCGGCGGCGGCGCCGTTCAGCGCCTTCTGGGCCGCCTCGCGCACGCCCGGGCCGCTCTCCTTGTCGGCGAGGATGCGCCGCACCTCGGCGCGGTCGTGCTCCTCCTGGCCCGTCCCCTGGTCCTCGGCACCCTTGGACGCGGTGTCAGGGCCGGAGACACCGGCCGGCTGGGGGTTGTCGGCGGCGGAAGCCATCGACGGGAAGAGGACAGTGGGGGCCAGGACGGCGGCCGCGACGACGGCGGACACCCGGGACAGCTTCATTCAGTACCTTGCGTTGTGCGGAGAGATTGTGAACGCCCGCCAGCATAGATCGTCTTTTACGGTTGCCATACCAAGTATTTGCTGTCGCCCGCACCGCACCCTCGCAGCACCCGCGGCACCCGCGGCCCCAGACCCTAGGGTGGGGCGGATGAGCTTCCACGTGGTTGTCGGATACGGGCCCGCCGGGGCCGCCACCGCCCGCCTGCTGGCCGGGCAGGGGCACGCCGTACGGGTCGTCACCAGGTCGGGGAGCCCCGCGCGGGGCGGGGCCCCGGTGCCCGGAATCGAGCACGTGGCGCTGGACGCGGGCGATCGCGCGCGGCTGGCGGAGGCCGCACGCGGCGCAGCGGCGATCTACGGCTGCGCGGCGCCGCCGCTGCCGCAGTGGGCGGCGCGGTGGCCGGCGCTGGCCTCCTCGCTGTGCGCGGCGGCCGAGGCCACCGGGGCGGTGCTGGTCATGCTCGGCAACCTCTACGGCTACGGGCCGGTGCGCGGCCCGATGACCGAGGACCTGCCGCTGGCCGCGGCCGGTCCCAAGGGGCGGGTGCGGGCGGCGGCGTGGGAGCAGGCGCGGGCGCTGCACGGGGCCGGGCGGATCCGGGCGGTCGAGGTGCGGGCCTCGGACTTCTTCGGCCCCGGGGTGACGGACGGCGGGCACCTGGCCTCGCGGGTGATGCCGGGCCTGCTGAAGGGCCGGAACATCGCGGTGCTCGGCGACCCGGACGCGCCGCACAGCTGGACGTACCTGCCGGACGTGGCGCGGGCGTTGGCCGAGGTCGCGGGCGAGGAGCGGGCCTGGGGGCGGGCCTGGCACGTGCCGACGGCCCCCGCGCTGCCGGTGCGCGCGATGGTGGAGCGGCTGGCCGCGCAGGCGGGCGTCGGACCGGTCGCGGTGCGCCGGCTCCCGCAGGCGCTGCTGGGCGCGGCGGGGCTGTTCTCCCCGCTGCTGCGTGAACTGCGCGAGGTCCGTTACCAGTTCGACCGCCCGTTCGTGGTGGACTCCTCCGCCTACGAGGCCGCCTTCGCGGTGCGCGCGACCGCGCCGGAGGAGCAGGTGGAGGCGACGGTGCGGTGGTGGCGCGAGCGGGCGCAGGGGCGTTGAGCCCCCGGGCCGGTCAGTGCTTGAGGGCGTCGGCGCCGCGGTAGCCGGCGGGCACGCCCCGGGCGAAGACCACGTCGGCGGCCATGTGGCGGGTGCGCAGCGGGAGGATCTCCTGGTAGGCGGGCGAGTCGTACCAGGCGCGCAGGCGTTGGTGGTCGGGGAACTCGATGAGGATGAGGTCCTGTCCCCAGGTGCCTTCGACGGTCTCGATCCGGTCGCCGTGGATGAGGAAGCGGCCGTCGAAGGGGTCCAGGGTGGCGTCGATGCGCTGGAGGTACTCGACGATGTCGGGGCCGAACTCGACCGAGTGGACCTGGGCCATCGCGTAGGCGGTCATCGCTGTTCTCCTGGGGGTTGGTCCGGTGTCCGTGGTCTCCGACGGTACGGGTGGGGGTGGTGGGGGCGAATCCGTCGCGGATCGGTAGGGGGTACGTAGCGCGGCTGCCCCCGGCGGGTGCCGGGGGCGGGCTGGCGGGTGGTCAGGTCGTGGCGGGTGGTCAGGTCGTGGCGGGTTGGGTGGTCAGGTCGTGGCGGTGTCCTTGGCGGCGGGTGCCGGGTGGGTAGTGGCGGGTGCGGCCCCGGCGGGCGGGGCGGGGATGGTGGCGGCGACCGCGGCGGCGGCCAGGGCCACGCCGCAGCCGATCAGCAGGCCGACCCTGAAGCCGCTCTCCGAGGGCAGGGTGTGGCCGCCGAGGGTGGTGGTCAGCTGGGCGAGGACCACGCCGACCACGGCGGCGGAGACGGAGGTGCCGAGCGAGCGCATCAAGGTGTTGAAGCTGTTCGCGGACGCCGTCTCGGACAGCGGCACGGCGCTCATGATCAGTGCGGGCATCGCGCCGTAGGCCAGGCCGACGCCGCTGTTGCACACCAGTGTCACGACCAGGACGCCCCAGGTGGAGCCGATGAGCACCATCGAGAGTCCGTATCCGGCGGCGATCGCGAGGGAGCCGGCGACCAGGGTGAACTTGGGGCCGCGCGCGGCCGACAGGCGTGCGCCCAGTGGTGAGACGGCCATCATCATCAGGCCGGAGGGCGCCATCCACAGGCCCATGGCCAGCATCGACCGGCCCAGGCCGTAGCCGGTGGCCTCGGGGAGTTGGAGCAGCTGGGGGATGATCAGCGCCTGCGCGTACATGCCGAAGCCGACCAGGACGGATGCGGCGTTGGTCAGCAGGACCCGGGGGCGGGCCGTGACCCGCAGGTCCACCAGCGGTTCGGGGCAGCGCAGTTCCCACCGGCCCCAGGCGAGGAGCAGGACGGCGGCGGCGGCGAACAGGCCGAGGGTGAGGGGGTCGGTCCAGCCCCAGTCGGCGCCCTTGGAGACGGGCAGCAGGAGGCAGACCAGTCCGGCGCCCAGGCCGGCCGCGCCGACGGGGTCGAAGCGGCCGCCGGCGGGGCGCCGGGCGGGGGCGGGGACGAGGAAGCGGATCATCGCGGCGACGACGAGGGTGAGGGCGGCGGCGCCCCAGAACAGGGCCCGCCAGCTGGCGTACTGGGCGACGGCGGCGGCGATCGGCAGGCCGAGGCCGCCGCCGATCCCCATCGAGGCGCTGACCAGGGCGATGGCGGAGCCGAGGCGTTCGGGCGGCAGGACTTCGCGCAGCAGGCTGATGCCGAGCGGGACGACGCCCATGCCCATGCCCTGGAGGCCGCGGCCGATGATCATCGGTACGGCCGCGGAGGCGAGGGCGCACAGGACCGATCCGATGAACAGCGGTACGCAGCAGGCCAGGAGCATGCGGCGTTTGCCCAGCAGGTCGCCCAGGCGTCCGCTGATCGGGACGAAGACGGCGCCGGCGAGCAGGGTCGCGGTGATCGCCCAGGAGGCGTTGGACGGCGCGGTGTGCAGCAGTCGGGGCAGTTCGCCGATCAGCGGGGTGACCAGGGTCTGCATGATCGCGGCCACGGTGCCGGTGAAGGCGAGGGTGGCGACGATGCCGGTGGTGGGGGTGGTGCCGGCGGTCGGGGCGGTGCCGGCGGTCGGGGCGGTCGTGCCGCCGGGCTGGGGGCCGTCCATGGCGGGCTCCTCGGAAACGGAATGTGTATCGTGCATATTATGTGCATCGAGCACACTACATGGCCGGGTCACGCCGTCACACCCCTTTGCCATACTGGACAAGGCCCGCGAAACCCGCAGGTCAGCGGTGCGGCGATGAGGGTGAAGGGCGAAGGACGACGGCATGGGCGAACGTACGGACCTGGTCGAGTTCGAGTACATGGTGCTCGGCCGCCACCACTACCTGAGCCAGTCCGCCGCCCGCCCGCGCGGCAGCACCCTGGAGCGCAGCGCGTACATCCTGCTCAGCCGCATCCGCATCCAGGGCCCGATGTCCATCGGCGAGCTGAGCGAGGCCTTCAACCTCGACGCCTCCACCCTCAACCGGCAGACCGCCGCCATGACCCGGGCCGGCCTGGTCGAGCGGATCGCCGACCCCGACGGCGGGATGGCCCGCAAGTTCCGCCTCACCGACGAGGGCGACCGCCGCCTCGACGAGGAGCGCGAGGCCCACGTGGAGGCCCTGGACCGGGTGATGGCCGGCTGGTCCGCCCAGGACGTCACCACCTTCGCCGCCTACCTGCGCCGCTTCAACACCGACATCGAGCACCTCGACGGGCGCCCCTGGCCGCGCCCCTGACCAGTCGGGTGTCGAACGACCCCCAGGAAACTGGGATACCGGCGATTGATCGCGCGCTGACAAGCTGACCGCGGCGGACGGACCGGGTGGCCCGGGGGCCCTCCGGACCGGCCGCCGCCCCTCGTCGTCTCCCCTCCTTGGAGAGCACTGTGCGTTCGCTAGTCCGGCGTATCGTCCTCGGCATCGCGCTCGCCCTGACCGGCCTGGTGCTGGTCCCGGGCGGCTCGGCCTCGGCCGACACCCCCTCGACGGTCCTGTTCAACCAGAAGTCCGAGCGCTGTCCCAACGGCGCGATATAGGGCGGACAGGGTCTGCACCCCTGCGCGCCGTCCGACAACCCGGGCCAGTGGGTGTTCAAGCCCGTCCCGGGCCTGCCGAGCGTCTACACCGTCAACAACGCCGCCGACCAGCGCTCCTGCCTGACCGTCGACAGCACCCCCTCCGGCGTCCAGTGCTACGCCAACGACACCTCGCAGATGTGGCGGGTCACGCCGTGGACCGCGGCCGACAGCACGCCGCGCTACGGCCTGCTCGGGATCCGGCTGCAGAACATCTCCACCTCCCAGTGCCTCGACAACACCGAGCACCGGATCGGCGGCGGCTGGCGGCTCTACATGTTCGACTGCAACCAGGGCGGTTACCAGGAGTGGGACATCGCCCGCAACACCTAACCTACGAGGCCCTGTTCGGCGGCGTCGCCACCCACAACGGCATGACCTGGGCCACCCTTGAGCAGCGCGCCGACAACGTCGTGCACGTCGGCAACGACAACAGCAGCAACGCGTACAGCGGCGACACCCCCGCCACCGCGCAGCTGCCCGTACTGTGCCTCAAGCAGGACGGCCGCCCCGCCCCCGCCGGCGTGCCCACCAGCGGCTACCACAGCTGGGCCGGCGGCGAGGTGAAGGCCACCATCCCCACCTCCGGCAGCCAGCTCACCAGCCGGGCCGCCGCCGACCAGCTCTGCGCCGGCTACTTCGGCACCGGCTTCCGGATGGCCGAGTTCCACGACGCCAACGGCTGGGGCCTGTGGGCCAACGGCACCCTGCCCGCCGGCACCCGCTTCTGGACCGCCATCACCGACCAGCCGGCCAACCTCTGGAGCTGACCGCAGCTGAACGAGAAGGGGCGGGCGCCTGGCGCCCGCCCCTTCTCGCTGCCGAAGCGCCCAACGCGTCACCGACTGGGCCGATGTGGGCGCCGACCCCAACCCGGCGGTGCCGATCAGGTCGCGCGCTGTCCGTGGAGGAGGACGGGCAGCGCGCGGCCCGCCAACGCCTCGCTGACGCGGGCGGCTTGGGAGGGCGCCATGACGTCGGGGAGCCGGCGGACGGGGACGAAGCGGGCGCCGAACAGGCCGCTGCGGTGCTGCGGCGGGACGGTCAGGCGGACGTCGTCGCGCACGGTGCCGCCGTCGAAGACCAGGTTGAGGCGCTCCAGGTGGCGGTCGGCCGGGGTGAAGTCGACGGCCAGGACGTCGGCGAGGCGCAGGTTGAGGCCGGTCTCGGCGTGGAGGTGGCGGGCGGCGGCGAGGTTGGGGGGCTCGTTGGGCTGGGCGGCGCCGCCGGGGAGGAGGAGGCCGTCCATGTAGTCCGGGTCGACGAGCAGGACGTCGCCGCGCGGGTTGCGCACGAGGACGAGGCAGCCGAGCCGGCACACGGGCGGCTTGGCGAGCAGGCGGGGGTCTTGCATCGGGCGGTTCACTTCCTGAGGGCGGCGAGGAGTACGAGGGAGAAGCCCGCCCACCACAGCAGGCGGACCAGGAGTTCAGCCGTCACGCGTCAGGCGCTCGTAGCGCAGGCCCTTGCGCAACAGGTCCACGACCCGCAGGAGTTCGAACGGGCGGGCGCAGCCCAGGCTGATCAGGTAGCAGCCGGTCCTGCGGCCGTGCTCCCAATCCACCTCGATGGACGGCAACGTGACGCCACTCAGGGCGAGGACGGCCGTCAGGTCGTCCAGGACGTCGGCCGCCTGGCGCCGCTGGTCGGCGGTCACGCGGGAGAGCATCGAGGACACGCTCACTCCCCCGGCCGCTTGTGGACCTCGAAGACGCGCCAGGCACTCCAGGCCTCGGAGAAGGAGCCGAACCCGCCGAGCTCACCGTCCGGTTGACGCAGCAACTCCCGGGTGACCTCGTTGCGGACCCGGTAGAGGCGGGCCCCGGTGTCCCAGCGCACGCCGTAGCCATGGAGGCGGGGAACCTGGGTATCGGCCATGGAAATAACCTTCCGCAATCAGCGTTTCACGTTCCGTACACATGGTGGCCCGACATCACCTAGCATCGGAAGCGGTAGACGACTTGACCTCGGTAGCACTGAGAGTTGGAGCAGCCATGGTGAACATCAAGGAAATTGACCCGAAGTCATCCCCGTGGGCCGCCTTCGGGATCCAACTCCGCAGGTCACGCATGGCGATGGGCCTCAAGCAGGAACAGCTCGCGCGCAGGATCGGTGTCCACCCGTCCTACGTCTCGTTCGTCGAACTTGCGCAGCGCCCGCCGAGTGAGAAGTTTGCTACCAAGGCCGATGAGATCCTGCAGACGGGCGGGACCCTGCTGCTGATGTACTGGCAGCTCCGCCACACAGCTTTGGTGCCGGGCTTCCCCGAGTACGCGAACTACGAGGCCCGCGCAGAGAAGATCAAGCTCTTCGAAATCAACGTGATTCCAGGACTGCTACAGACCCGGGCATACGCAACCGCTTGGGAGCAGGGCAATCTCCGACGAGGAACCGTCACACCAGAACAGGCCCAGGAGCGAATCGAATTCCTGCTCGCCCGACAAAACATCCACGCCCGCACTTCGCCACCACTTCTGCACGCGGTGATGGACGAGAGCTGCCTCAGGCGGCCCATTGGCGGCCGCGACACCATGATCGAGCAGCTGATCCACCTCGAACATCTCGCCAAGCAGCCCAACATCATCATCCAGGTGGCCCCGTACTCGCTAGGCGAGGACAGGCCGTTCACGCGCCTGGTGCACCTCCTTACCATGCCAGGACGCAAAATGCTCTCTTACGGCGAGATCGAGCAGCGAGGCTACATCGATCGAGATACTGAGACGATTGCTGCGCTGGCCGACGACTACGATCGGCTCGTAGTCGAAGCCATGAGCCAGGCCGACTCGGTGGCCATGATCCGCGCGGTACGGAGGGACTTTGAATGGATGTCGACCTGACTGACACCGGCTGGAGGAAGAGCTCATACAGCGGTAGCGGCGGCACGTGCGTGGAGGTCGCCAACGGCTTCACCGATGTGCAGCCCGTCCGCGATTCCAAGGACCCCGACGGCCCGGTCCTCCTCTTCCCCTCCGCCGCCTGGCAGGCGTTCGTCACCGCCGTCCGCACCGGCGAATTCGGCACCAGCTGACGTCGCCTGACGTTTGCAGGCCGACGGGGTTCGTCGGCCCCGAACTCGGCAGCGGGAACGGGTGCCGGGTCAGTCCCACCAGAACGACCACTGGTGGGAGGCGACGAGGCGTTCGGCGTAGGCGGCCAGAGTGCCGGCGCCCTGGAAGACGAGGTCGGGGCAGAAGGCGGTGTGCTCGGCGGCCAGCGGAAGGGCCTCGGCAAGCGTGACGGGCGGGACGGCGACGCTCAACTCCAGGGTGTCGAATCCGACATGGCCCGGCAGAAGTTCCTGGAACGCACACCCTCGCCCCTGGTCTTCGTCGCCCTCGACGAGAGTGCTCTTCGGTGGCGACTCGGTGGCCCCGCCGTCATGGCGGAACAGCTCCAGCGGCTCGAAGACCTGGCGGAAGGACTGCCGAACGTCCTGGTGCAGGTCGTCCCCTTCACCATGGGGGTCCACCGGTCGTTCCGCTCGGCCGTCACGCTGCTGACCGTCGGGGACAACGCCCAGTTCGGGTACACCGAGACACTGCACCGGGGTTTCCTCGAACGCGATCGGGCCACTGTCGTGACGTGGCGCAGGAGATACGATCGTCTTCAGGTAGACGCGCCGCCCAGGGCCGAGTCCCTGGCCGTGATCAGAGCATCCGGAAGGAACTGGCACCATGAGCTTCCGCCCCGATCTGTCCTCTGCCCACTGGGTCAAGTCCTCCCACAGCTCCGACGGGGGTCAGTGCGTCGAGGTCGCGCCCGGCTTCCCGAGCGTCATGCCCGTCCGTGACTCCAAGGACCCCCACGGCCCGGCCCTCCTCTTCCCCTCCGCCGCCTGGCAGACCTTCGTCACCGCCGTCCGCACCGGCGAATTCGGCGCCAGCTGAAGTCCCTCGATGGCGTCGCCGACCCGGGCCGGGGCGGCGGCGCCTGACGGTGTCGCTCTGGATGACGAGCCGTCGCTGAGCCACCTCTGCCCAGACGGTGGGCGAGCCTGGCGGGGCACGGCCTGCGGTGGCTCGATGCCCCCGACGGCCCCGAACTCGGCGGTGGGAGCGGGTGCCGGGGTCAGCGCATCAGGCGAGGGGGGCTCTCACAGTACCTGTATCACCAGGGTCTCCCAGACGTTCAAAACGCCTGTCACCATGGACACACACCGCAGCTTCAACCCCATCGGTTCAATTCAGCTGCCCCGAATGCGCGACCGTGTCGGCGAATTCTTCCACGACAGAACAGACGGAGACCAATGGCGGACAACCAATTCACCACTCACGCGGAACTTTTCGATCTGAGTGGGAAGTACGCCCTTGTCACCGGCGGCACCAGGGGAATCGGGCTGATGATAGCGCGCGGCCTTCTCCAGGCGGGCGCCCGCGTCGTCATCAGCTCGCGCAAGGCAGACGCGTGCGCGGAGGCACAGCATCTGCTGTCCGAATTCGGCGACGTTCGAGCAATCCCCGCCGACCTGTCCAGGCACGACGAGTGTCAGCGCCTCGCCGATCTTGTCCAGGTCGGCTCGGAACGCCTGGACATCCTTGTCAACAACGCGGGAGCGATGTGGCGCGAGCCGCTGGCGACGTTCCCGGACGAGGCCTGGGACGCGGTGATCGACCTCAACCTCAAGTCGCCGTTCTGGCTGGTGCAGGCGCTGCTCCCCGCACTTCGCAGGGCGGGCACCGCCGATGATCCCGCGCGGATCATCAACATCGGCAGTATCGCCGCCATCCACGTCGCCCAGTCGCCCAACTACTCGTACGCCAGCAGCAAAGCGGCACTCCATCAACTCACCAGGGTGCTTGCCAGGGAGCTGGGCCCGCAGCACGTCACGGTGAACGCGGTGGCACCGGGAGTGTTCCCGTCACGGATGACGGCGTCCACGCTCGATGCCGTCGGCGACACGATCGCGGCGGCGGCCCCTCTGCGCCGGATCGGCCGCGACGACGACATGGCGGGTGTCGCCGTGTTTCTCGCCAGCCGGGCCGGGTCCTACCTCACGGGCACCGTCATCCCGGTGGACGGCGGCATCGCGACGACCGCATCGGGCACCCCTTAGACTGCGGGACCGGCTTACGGTGAGGGGATGGCCGCGATGGATCTGCGCACCGAGATCCGGGAGTTCCTCAGCTCGCGTCGCGCCCGCATCGCACCCGCGCAGGCGGGCCTGCCCGCTTACGGCGGCAACCGTCGGGTCAAGGGTCTGCGCCGCGAGGAGGTGGCGCTACTGGCGGGGGTATCGGTCGACTACTACGTGCGCATGGAGCGCGGCAGGCTCGCCGGTGCCTCCGATGGCGTGCTCGGCGCGCTGGCCTCCGCCCTGCAACTCGACGAGGCCGAGCGCGACCACCTGTTCCACCTCGCGCGCCAGTCCACGGCGCCCAGCGGCCCACGCCGGCGCAGGCCTGCCGTGACGGTGCGCTCGACGCTGCAGCAGGTGCTCGACGCGATCTCCGGTGCGCCGGCCTGGATCGGTAACGGCCGTTACGACGTGCTCGCCACGAACCAACTCGCTCGCGCGCTGTATTCACCGGTGCTGGCCGACGCGCGACGGCCCGCGAACACCGCGCGGTTCGTCTATCTGAACCCCGAGGCGGCCAGGGATTTCTTTGTCGACTACGACCACATTGCCGGTGGCGTGGCCGCGAAGCTGCGCATGGAAGCCGGCCGCGATCCGCACGACGAGGAGCTGATCGCCCTGGTCGGCGAACTGTCGACGTCCAGTGAGCTGTTCCGGCAGCGGTGGGCATCTCAGGACGTGCGGCTGCACCGGTCCGGCCGCAAGCGTGTGCGCCATCCGATCGTGGGCCGGCTCGACTTGGACGTCGAGTCCCTCGGACTGCCCGCCGAACCCGGCCTGCACCTCAACGTCTACACCGCACCCGCGGGCACACCGACCGCTGACAATCTGGCGCTCCTGGCGTCGTGGGCGGCCACCCAACGGGCGCCGGCGACCGAGCTCGAAGCGCACAACGGATAGTCCAGCCCCTTCAGCCGTACTGGTCCGGTGGATCCGGACTCGGTGGCGGGAACGGGTGCCGGGTCAGTCCCACCAGAACGACCACTGGTGGGCGGCGACGAGGCGTTCGGCGTAGGCGGTCAGGGTGCCGGTGCCCTGGAAGACGAGGTCGGGGCAGAAGGCGGTGTGCTCGGCGGCCAGCGGGAGGGCCTCGGCGAGCGTGGCGGGCGGGACGGCGACGCTCAACTCCAGGGTGTCGAAACCGACTTGGACGACCTGGGCGCCGAAGCGGCGTTCCCAGTCGGCGAGTACGGCGGCGATCTTGGCGGTGTCGTCCTCGTGGTTGAGCGGGCCGCTCCAGCCGCAGGCGGCCAGCGCCTCGGCGCCGCTGCCCGCCTCGACCAGGCCCAGGCGCGCGTCCCGTACGGACAGCAGCACGTCGGCCAGGCCGCGGGCCTCGATGCCGGGGGCTCCGTCGGGGACGGCGGCGGCGGGGGCGGTGCCGGGCCAGGCGGGGCCGAAGGGGGCCAGGGCGGCGTGGAGTTCGGCGGCTTCCTCGGCGTCGAGCGGGCTCTCGGGCGGGCTCTCGGGCGCGTCCTCGTCGGTGCCGCCGAGCTGCTGCCACCAGCGGCGCAGCAGGGCGTCGGGGTCGTAGAGGGTGGGGTCGGAGGCGGAGGCCGGGAAGAGTTCGCCGGACAGCCAGGGGCGGTAGTCTGCGCCGTCGCCGAGGGGGACGAGCAGCAGCGGCCACAGGCCGGACTGCGGGTGGGCGCGGTGGAGTTGCTGCCACAGGCCGGCGGGGGCGGGGGCGTCGCTGATCCACAGCAGCGGCTCCGGCCCGTCCTCGCCGCCGACCAGACGGCCGGGCGGGAGGGTGGCGGGCAGGAGACGGGACAGGTCCGAGGTCATGCGGCCACCGTAGGGGCGGTCACTGACACGGGAGTTCGGGCGGCGGGGTTCGGGCCCGCGGTGCGGCGGGGGCGGTTCAGGACCAGGGCAGGGCGGCGCGGGTGCGCCAGTACTCCGGGGCGGGTTCGGCCAGGGTGGCGAGGGCGGCCAGGTCGTCGGGGGTGGGGTGCAGGGTGGCGGCGGTGAGGTTGGAGGCGAGCTGGTCGACGGTCGCCGCGCCGGACAGGACGAGGTCGGCCCAAGGCTGGGCGGCGGCCGCGGCCAGGGCGAGGGCGTCGAGGGGCGCGCCGGTGCGGGCGGCGAGGGCGCGCAGTGCGGCGGTGTCGTCCCCGGTGGCGTTGCGCCCGGCGAGGCGGCCGTTGGCCATGCCCTCCTTGACGACGACCAGCCAGCCGGCGGCGTGGGCTTCGGCCAGGGCGGGGGCGGCGGAGGGTTCGAGGAGGTTCCAGGTGGCCTGGACGGCGGTGAACAGCGGGCGGCCGTCCACGGTGACGGCCAGGGCGGCGCGGATGGTGTCCGCCTGGGCCGGGCCGCTGGTGGACAGGCCGACCCGTACGCCCTCCCCGGCCAGGTCGGCCAGGCGGGCGTGCAGGGCGGTGTCGGTCAGGGCGGGGCTGTCGGGGGTGACGGAGTGGACCAGGTAGACGTCCAGGTGCGGGCCCAGCAGGGAGCGGGTCTCGTGGAGCTGGCGGTCGAACACCGCCGTGGAGTGCTCCTTGACCTCGTGCGCGGCCACCCCGGTGGTCTGCCAGCCGGCCGTGTAGGTGTAGCCCCACTTGCTGCCGACCGTCACCTCGGCCGCGGCCGCGGGGTGTTCGGCGAGCCACTGGGCGACGAACTCCTCGGCGCGGCCGTAGGAGCGGGCGGTGTCGAGGTAGCGCACGCCCGCGGCGTAGGCGGCGTCGAGCAGGGCGTGGGTGCGGTCGCGCAGCGCCTCGACGGTGCGTTCGGCGGGCAGGTCGCCGTCACGCCCGAGGGTGATGTAGCCGGGCCGGCCGACGGCCGCGGTGCCCAGGCCGTACCGCGCGATCGGCGGGCGGTCGGCGGCGGCTCCGGTGGCGGGGTCGGTCGGCATGGCGGGGTCTCCTCGGGCGCGACGGTGCTCACCTGGGACTTTACCGTCGGGTCGGCCGGCGTATCCGGCCGCCGGGGTCAGGCGGTCGGCCGGATCGGCCGGTCAGTCAGTCAGTCAGGCCAAGGCAGGTCAGCCGGGTCAGCCAGGTCAGCCGGCGGCGATGGTGGCCTGGATCCAGTCGGCGTAGGCGCGCACGTCGGTGTACAGGCCCGGGCCTCCGGTGCAGGGGACGCCCGGGGCGCCGGGGCCGGAGGTGGTGCCGATGAGCTCCCAGCGGCCGCCGCGGCCGCGCTGGAGCTGCGGGCCGCCGGAGTCGCCGACGCAGGCCATGGCCTTCGGGGTGGGGCTGGTCGTGCACAGGCGGGTGGGGCCGGCGTAGCCGGGGGCGCAGTCGGCCACGGCGCCGCGGCGGGTGTCGAGCTCCTGGAGGCGGTCGGGGAAGACCATCTCCTCGAACTTGGGGGTGTCGACGACGGTGCCGAAGCCGAGCAACCGGGTCGGGGTGCCGGGCGGGCCGGGGCGCTGGGCGACGGGGAGGGGCCGCTGGGCGACGGGGCGGTCCAGGCGCACCAGGGCGAGGTCGTCGTAGTTGGGGCGGGTCTGGCCGTCGCCGAAGCTGAAGCCGGGGTGGACCACGGTGCGGGTGATGGCCCGGACGGTGCCGCCGCTCTTGCGGTGCGCGCTGCCGATGCGCACGATGCCGTCGAGCTTCAGTTCGTTCTCCGGGGGGCTCGTGACGCAGTGGGCGGCGGTCAGGACCCACTGGGGGTCGATCAGGGTGGCGCCGCAGGTGCCGTCGGCTATCTGCTTGGCACTCATCGGGATCGTGGCCATGAACGGGTAGCGCTCGGTGGAGTCGTGGCCGTTGACGATCGCTTGGGCGCTTCCGGTCATGGCGGTGGCGCCCAGGGCGGCGGCGACGGCGGCGACGGCGGTGGCGCGGGCGGCGCGGCGGCGGACGGTCTTGCGCAGGAGCACGGGTGACGGCCTTTCGGATCGGTTGGTTCGGATGCGTCCAGCCAACCCTGCGGCGCCCGTCCGGGACATCCGGGCAGCGGGCCACCGTGCCCGGGGGCTGTCCCCCGGGCACGGTGGCGGGCTACCAGGGGGTCGCGGTGGGCCGGGCGTTGGTGCCCGGGGCCTGCGCCGGCCTGGGCGCGGGAGTGGCCGCGGGCCGGGAAGCGGGCGCGGGGGCGGGCGCGCCGAAGTCGCCGACGTCGCCGGAGGAGGTGCGGATGGCCCGGGGCGCGGAGGGCCGCAGGGAGTCGGCGGGGCGCACGGCCCGGACGGGGGCGAGGACGGGGGCCGGGGCGAGGCTCTGGTCGAGGCGGACGACGAAGTTGACGTAGTCCAGGGGCTTGTCGGGCCAGTGGCAGTCGTTGCTGGTCAGCAGGCGGCTGCGGACGCCGTCGCGTTCGGTGACGGGCCCGGGGGTGACGCGCAGGTTCGGCTGCCAGCTGCGGCCCCACAGGTGGTGTTCCAGGGTCAGCGTCCAGCTGTCCTCGTCGACTTCCAGGGTGGCGCCGACCCGGCCGGGCAGCGTCCGGGTGCCGTAGGGGCCGCGCACCACCGCGCGCTGGTCGAAGCTGGCGTTCTTGCCGACCACGGTGATCCGCCATGCGCCGTGGAACCTGAGCATCGCCGCACTCCTGACGTCCTGGCGCGCCGTCCGGGCGGGCGCGCTTCCGTCGGGGTCAACGGCTGCGGGGCGGTGGGCGGCTCAGCGGTGGGCGGCTCAAAGGGCCGGGGCGGGCTGCGCGGGCCCGGTCCGGTCCCGGTTCAGGCGGCGTCGGGGCGGGCGGCGGGCCGAGCGGCGAGGGACGCGCCGGGGGCGGTGTGGGCGAGCGCCGGGTAGCCGTGCGCGGTGAGGACGAGGTCGGCGTAGCGGCGGTCGTCGAAGGGGACGCCGTGGCGCCGGAGCAGGTCGAACAGTTCGGCGAGGCGGCGG
Organism: Kitasatospora sp. NPDC088264; assembly: GCF_040685715.1. Classification (NCBI taxonomy): domain Bacteria; kingdom Bacillati; phylum Actinomycetota; class Actinomycetes; order Kitasatosporales; family Streptomycetaceae; genus Kitasatospora; species Kitasatospora sp. NPDC088264. Next base: position 35,184 of record NZ_JBFBIR010000048.1, on the reverse strand, counting down.
GGTTCGGTGCCGCGCGGCAGCCCGTCGCGGGTGGTGCCCAGGATGCCGAGGACCGGCCCGTACAGGTGTGCGGCGCGGGCGATGCGGGCGGCACGGGCGGTCCGGCGGGGTGCCGGGGTCAGGCGCAGCAGCAGGACGAGCCGGTGGGCGCCGGAGTCGGCGTCCTGCCCGGCGTCCATCGTGAGCCCCTGGATGTCCCGCCACCGGTAGCGGCGCGGGACGAACGCCCGTACGAGGGTGAGGCCGTGGTCGTCGGCGCGCAGCCAGAAGCCGTACGGGACGGGCAGGGCCACGCCCAGGACGGCCGCGCTCGACAGCAGCAGCGCGGGGACGGCGCCCATCCGGCCTGCGTCCCCGGTGTCGGCGAGCACGATGCCCATCGCCAGGGCGAGCACGCAGCCGACGGGGGCGCCGGCGGCTCGCCACAGGAAGCCCAGCCGCACCGTCTGGTGTCGCGGCGCCGTGCTCACGGGCGCCTCCTTCCCACGTCGTGCCGTCGGTGGGGCCGACCGGTCCGGCCGGTCCCGTCTCGGGCGTCGATGCCTGGCGGTCCCAGGGGAGTCGGTCACGCTACCGGCCTGCCGAGATCGTTCGGCCGATCCGAGGGAAACGTCAAATGTCTTTAACACGAACGGACTTGATGGTCAGTCAGCTTGACTGGTCCGCCCGCGGTCCAGGATGTCAGCCGCCGACGGAGGGGTCAACTGACGTTGATTGGCGGTATCTTGTGATCCACGCCAGCTGATGCCGTTGGGTTATCGTGACCTGGCCGGCCCTGCCCGCCCGCCAGGAGGAGACGTGCGGGGCCCCGGTGAGGAGGGCGGGCCATGGCGGAATCGAACCGGGAGGACGGACCGGTGGAACTGTCCGGGCTCGCGGCCAGGATCGAGGCGCTGTTCCACACCGTCCGCAGACCCGACCGCGAGCAGTACACCAACGAAGAGGTGGCCCGGGCCTGCCGCGAGGCGACCGGGGAGTCGTTCTCCACCACCTACCTGTGGCAGCTGCGCACCGGGCGCCGGGACAACCCGACCAAGCGCCACCTGGAGGCGCTCGCCCAGTTCTTCCAGGTCCCGCCCGCGTACTTCTTCGACGAGCGGCAGGGCGCGGAGATCGCCAAGGAGCTCGCGCTGCTCGGCGCGCTGCGCGACGCGGGCGTGCGCAGCCTGGCGCTGCGCGCGGTCGGCCTCTCCTCCGAGGGCCTGGACACGGTCAGCGAGCTGATCGACGTCATCGCCCGCCGGGACGCGGCCCGCCGGAACCCGGCGCCCTGACGCCGGCGGCGCGGGCCGCGGGCGGGGCGGACGGGGTCCGGGGCTGACTGGGTCCGGGGCGGACGGGGCGCGGGGGGCTACGAAGACGGGGGCCAGGCACGGAGGCGGAGCCACGGCGGTCGGGAGATCGGGGGGAACGGGGCCGCTGATCGAGAAGGGGAACACAGCGTGCGGGACGACAGGTGCTACCGATCGGCGCTGCGCCGCTGCCGGCGGATGGCCGAACAGCTGGAACTGCCGAGCCCGTTCGACACCACCGTGCTACTGGAGCAAATCGCCCGCCGGCGGGGACGGCCGATCGACCTGCTGCCGGTGGCCGCCCGGCCCAACGCGCCCTGCGGGCTGCTGGTGTCCACCCGGGAGGCGGACTACATCCTGTACACCGCCGACACCAGCGCGCTGCACCGCCGGCACATCCTGGTCCACGAGATCGCCCACCTGCTCCTGGACCACGCCGGCTCCGCGCCGCTCGGCCCGGCCGCGGACCTCCTGCCGCACCTGTCCCCCGACCTGGTCCGGCGGGTGCTCGGGCGCACCGGCTACGACGAGCCCCAGGAACGCGAGGCCGAGCTGCTGGCCTCCCTCATCCTCAGCCGGGCCGCCAAGGCCGACGCCGCGCACCCGCCCGGCCCCGCCCCGCACCCGGACTCGCTGGACGTCCTGGACGCCCTGCTCACCGGCGAGCCCGGCCCCGCCGGCGACCGGGCGGCCGACGGCCGGGCGGCGGGGCGTCCGTGAGCGGCCTCGTCCTCTACGGCGTCGCGCTGTTCTTCGCCCTGAGCGCCTGCCACTTCGCCCGCGGCCGCCGGACCAACCCGCGCGCCATCGCCCGCTACAGTTGCTACGCCACCGCGCTGCTCGCCGCCGCCCTGCTGCTGCTCGCCCCGCCCACCGTCCAGGCCGCCGACCGGCTGCACCGGCTCGGGATCGCGCCCGCCGTGCCCGTCCTGCTCGGCGACGTACTGCGCATCGGCGCGGCCTGCGCGATCCGGCTGCTGGCCGGCGTCCTGCGCGATCCCGAGGGCGTGTCTGACAATTCGCGGCGGATCAGCGCGCGGCGGTGGGCGCCCGGCTGGGCGTGCCGGCGAAGCGTCCTCGTACTGGGCCGTACTTGGGCGTTTCGCCGGTGCGTCCAGGCGGGATGCCCGGCGTCGTGCGCCCGGCGGGAATTGTCAGACACGCCCGACCTTCCCCGCCGCGCGGTGCGGCGCCAGCTCGCCCTGCTGGCCGGCGTCCTGGGGGTGCGGGCGGTCCTGTTCGTCGCCGCCGCGCCGGGCCTGGATGCCTCCGACCTCACCGCCGCGCCCTCCACCGGCGCCCGTCTGGCACTGGCCGGGTACACCGCCGCCGGCGTGCTCTACCTCGCCTACTGCCTCACCGCCCTGCTGCGCCAGCTCGCCCGGCTCGCCCGCGCCGCCGCGCCCGGGCGCCAGCGCAGCGGGCTGCGGCTGCTCACGCTGAGCCTGGTCGCGGGCCTGCTGTGGAACGCCTGGGGCGTCGACGACGTCGTCCAGGCGGCGGCCACCGGCACCCAGGCCGGCGCCGAGGACGCCCTGTGCGGCGTCCTGGGCCTGCTGTGCGTGGCGCTGCTCGCGGCGGGCCTGGGCACCACGGTGTGGCCGGCCGCGCACGCCGCCGTCCGCGGCTGGCTGCGCGCCCACCGCCGCTACCGGGCGCTGGCCCCGCTCTGGCGGGACCTGCACACCGTGCTGCCGGAGATCGCGCTCGCGCCGGCCAGCCGCCTGCCGCTGCTGCCGCCGCGCGACCCGCAGTTCGCCCTGTACCGGCGGATCATCGAGATCCACGACGCCCGGCTGATCCTGCGCCAGCACCTCGACCCGCGGACCCCGCGGTGGCTCGCCGCCGCCGCCTCGCGCTTCCCCCCGTCCGCCGCCCGGGCCGGCGCCACCGCCGAGGCCGCCGCGCTGGCCGCCGCGCTGGAACGCGCGGCCGCCGGCGCCCGACCCAACCCCGACACCCCGCGCACCGCCCCGGCGGCCGAACCGCCGCACGCCCTGGGACAGGACCTGGAGTCCGAGGCCGACCACCTGGCCCACCTCACCCGCGTCTACGCCACCTGCCCGGCCGTCGCCGAGGTACGGGCCCGTGCCCGCGCCGCCGCCCCCTCCCCCGCCGCTCCCGACCCCGACCCGGTCGCGAGCCCCGCGCGATGAGCCGCCGGACCGGCCGGGGGCAGCCCGGCCGGTGGAACGACGGGAGCGGGCCGGGGCGGCGGCCGCTACCGGCGGACGGCCGCCAGCGAGCGCAGCTGCACGTGGACGGTGCCCGGTTCGGTGCCGGTCAGGGCGGCGACCTCGGCGGCGGGCAGGGCGAGGACCAGGTGCAGCAGCAGGACGTCCTGCTGGGGGGCGGTGAGGTGGGCGACCGGGCCGAGCGGGCGCGGGCCGGCCAGGGCGCAGACGCGTCGGCGGACCGCCTGCCAGGCGTAGGCGGCCGGGCTGGCGGTGGCGAGGGCGTCGAGCCAGTGGCCGCTGAGGTCGTCGAAGGCGCCCTGGACGGCCAGCGGGGCGTCGGCCGCGGGGAGCAGCAGGGCGGCGTAGTCGAGGTAGTGGCGCAGGTGGAGGTCGTACAGCGCCCACAGGCCCAGCGCCGGTCCGGTGGCGGTGGTCGTGGTGATGGTCGTGGTCGTGGTGGTCGGCTGTCGCGGTGGTGTCGGCATGGTTGATTCCCGAGGTGGCGCGGGTGGGTGCTGGTCCGCGGACGGGGCGCTGGTGGCGCGTTTCCGTCCGCGGACCGGGTCACACGAGTACCGGCGGGCCGCCGCCGGCGCCGTCGCGGCCCGTCCCGGCGGAGTGGCCGGGGTGGCCGGCGTCCTCGGCGCGGTCGGCGCGGTCGGCGGCCAGGCTGTTGCGCAGGGTCACCCACAGTTTGAACAGGATGTCCGTCGAGGTGCCGCTGCTGGAGGACTGCATGGCCCGGGTGAACTCCCGCTGGTACGTGCGGGAGTTGACCGGTGCCGGGGTGCGGGCGTTGTTCGTCCGCTCCCAGGCCGCCGCCCACAGTGCGCGGCGGGCCTCCTTGACCCCGCAGACCTCCATGTAGGTGAGGAACACCGCCTTGCGCAGCGGGGCCTCACCCCTGAGGACCAGCGCCAGGGTGCTGGAGGGCAGGCGCCCTCCCCCGGCCCGGGCCCGGCGGTCCAGCTCCTCCAGGGAGGGCCAGTCGGCCTTGCGCCGCATCTCGTGCATCGCCCGTCGCAGGTCGGCGAGGGAGTCGACCTGCTCGGGGTTGAGCCGTCGGGGCGCCCGGCGCTGGGTCCCGGAGGGGCGCGGGACGTGGGCCCAGTAGTTGGCCAGGGTCCACTTGCGGCGGGCCGCCTTGAGGTCGCCGTCGCAGGCCCGGGTGAGGGCCTCGACGACCTCCCAGTTCGGCATGGTCCGGCCGCTGGTGGCCCGTTGCAGGGTGGTCGGGTGGTAGTTGGTCCGGTCGGCGAGCTGACGGTAGGTCAACCCTGCCTCTTCACGCTGCTCGCGCAGCAACGCGGCGAGTCGGCCCAGGGCCGGCTCGGTCGCCGCGATCGGTTTCTCCTGGCGTCCCATCGCGGTCCGGCGTTCCTTCTAGGCCCGCCCCTGCTGGAGCCTGGCATTCAACAGCAGCCCGCCGGTGGCCAGTTCGAGCGCCGCTCCCGCCGACATGCCCGTCCTCACCAGGGCGGCGGCCACGACGACCACGACGACGACCACGGCCGTCCGCACGGGGCCGGACGACCAGGGCAGGCCCGGTCGCGGCGGCGCCGGGTGGCCGGCGGCGCAGTGGGCGGGGGCGCGCTTCTTCTTCCGCTTCCTCGTCATCGAGGACCTCCTATATCACCGTCTACTCCAACGGACGGGCACTTCGGTGGTTGGCGTCACGCGAGGAACCCGTTTCGCGCAACACTCTGTCAGGCGTACGGGTGATTCCCAATCGGTTCGGTGAACATCGCGAAGATTGATGCGCCAGAATCCCGGGCCCGGCCCGCAATCTCGTCACAACCCTGTGACATCAGTGCAGTTCAGGAACTCGAAACCGGAATTTGATGCATTTTTGTGCAACTCGCCCTTGTAGCCGTCCTGGCTGAATGTGACGATGTGCAGCAGCGTCATCCAGACCTGCGGGTCAGGAACCCGGGGGCGCTGTCTACTCCAAATTTTCGGGAACACCGGCAGCGGGCCGTGTTGGCGCATGGGCCCGTCCGAACAGCAGAGACCGCCCGGCCCCAGCGGCCCGAGCGGTCTCTCTGCATTTCCCCATTTCCCCGGCCCGAGAGGACCCCGACCGGTGAACGGCTTCGAGTACCTGCTCGGCATGCTGCTGGCCCAGCCCGTACGGGCCCGGGACGCGCTGCGCGCCCGTCTGCCCACCACCCGCCGGCTGCGCGCACTGGCCTCCTCGCCGCGGGTCGAGGCGCTGCGGGCCGCCGAGCGCGAGCGGATCCGCCGGCTGGTCGAGGGCCTGGCCGCGGTGGAGGGCGTGACGCACCTGCTGACCCGCGTCGCCGACCACTGCGACCGCCCCTCCTCGCTCGGCCTGCTCACCACCACCGCCGAGGGCCGCGGCGTGCTGGTCTGCCGGATGAGCGCCGCCGCCTACTTCGCCACCGGCGAGGACATCACCGCCGTCCTGCCCAGGATCGAGGCGGCGGGCCTGGCCGATTGGGGCTTCCCGAACACCTGGGGCGACGAACCGCCGTACTCGCCGGGCACGGTCGCCTACGCGCTGCGCTACCACCGCGACCGCGGCCTCTTCCCCGACGGCCGGCGGATGCCCGGCCCGAGCCTGTCCACCGCCGACGCCACCCTGGTCTGGGACCTGCCCGGCATCCCCCGCCCGGACCCGCACTGGCCGCGCAGGGGCAGCGACGTGCGCTTCCGGCACGAGCAGATCCCGCCGGACGGCGACCCGGCCGCGCTGCTGCGCGCCGCCCGCGCCGAGGGGCGGGGCCCGGTGCTGGTGCTCACCTTCGGCCGCGACTGGACGGACACCTGCACGTACCACGCCGTGCCGCGCGGGCGCGGGCGCGGGCGCGAACCGGGCTGAGCGGCCGGTGCGGCCGGGGGCGGCGCCCCGGCCGCACGCACGGTTCAGGCGCTCAGCACTGGGGCCGGCGGCCGTGGTTGGCCCCGCGCCGGGCCCGGGCCTTCTTCTTGCGGCGACGCTTCGACGACATGGCCACTCCTCTCGCAACCAGGACACCCCCGGCTTCCACCGTTCCACACCCGGCCCGCACCGGCCCGCCGGGAACGGCCGTCACGGGCCCCGGGCGGGGCAGGCGGGGGCGGGGCATCAGGCGCGGGCGGCGCTCCGGTCGAGGGCGGCACGCCAGGCGGGGCTGTCGACGTAGTGGTTGTCGAAGCGCCCGGCGGAGGCGGCGATCGCGCCCGGGTCGGTCTCGCCGCGCATGACGCGGCCCAGCAGGCGCAGGTAGTCGAAGCGGTCCATGCCCGGGGTGAACACGAACAGGACGTCGGCCTCGGCGCCCGGGGCGGCGGCGAAGGCGTGCGGGGTGTGCGGCGGCACGGCGAGGAAGTCGCCCTCGCCCAGGATCGTGACCTCCTCGCCGACCAGCACCTGCAGCGAGCCGCCGATGACGAAGAACAGCTCCCACGCCCGGGTGTGGAAGTGCGCGGGGGCCCCGACGGCGCCCTTGGCGAAGGTGGAGCGGTAGCTGGTGAACCCGCCCTCGGTGTGCGCCGAGTCGGCGAGCAGGGTCATGGTGCTGCTCGGGTCGGCGCAGGTCTCGGCCCCGGCGTGGCGGGTCAGCACGGGGGCGGCGGGGGCGGCGTTGCTCGTCGTCGTCATGGGACCAGGCTAGGGCCGGAAAGACCAGATATCAGGTGGCAATTCCATGCCGATTTCATGGGTCAATTCCCGGGGTCGGCGGCTGCTGGCAGACTGGCCCGATGACGACGGACGATCTTCTGCAGCACCAGGACGAACGGCAGGCCGAGGCCGGGGCGGTCAGCGCCGACCTGGGCCTGGACGAGCTGCTGGGCGCCCTCGGGGAACCGGTGCGGGTGGGCAGTTCGGCGCTGGGGTTGATGGTGCGCCGGGACCTGGACGTCACCGTGGTGTGCCCGCGCCTGGACACGGCCGCGCACGAGCGGGTGGCCGCGCTCGGCACGCGGCTGGCACTGCACCCGCGGGTGCGGCAGGTGCGCCTGCGCAACGACACCGGCACCTGGAACACCGACCCCGCCGCCTACCCCGACGGCCTCTACCTCGGCCTGGACTACCGCTGCCCGCAGGGCCGCGACTGGACCCTCGACCTGTGGTTCGTCGACGAGCCCGCCCGCCAGCCCGACCTCGCCCACCTGCGCGACCTGCCGCCGCGTCTCACCCCGCAGGCCCGCGAGGCCGTCCTGCGGATCAAGCACGCCTGGTCCGAGCACCCCGAGTACGGCCGCGGCGTGCGCGGCTGGGACGTCTACCGCGCCGTCCTGGACGACGGCGTGCGCACCCCGGAACAGTTCGAGCAGTGGCGCACCGCCCGGGCCGCGTCCGCCTGACCCGTCCGCCCGCGCTACTCCCCCGGGCCCGCGGCCCGTCAACGCGGACGGCGCGGGTGCACCCGTTCGGAGGGCGGACGTGCGGCGCGGGCCGCTGTGCCCGTAGCGTCGTCGCTGCACACGGCGTAGGTCCTGTCCGGGGAGGGTGTCAGCGATGGCGGCAGTGCCGGTCATGAGGGGTGGGCGGCGGCCCGGGCGGGCCGCCGCGGCCCTGGCGGTGGCGGCGGCGCTGCTGACGGCGTCCGCCTGCGGCGCCTCCCCCGTGTCGGACGGCGCGGCCGGCGACGCGGTCGCCGCCGCCGACGGGCGGCCGCTCGCGCTGGTCTACCGGGGCCCGGCGGCCTGCGAGGGCTGCCCGGAGGCGGCGCGGGAGCTGCTGGAGCGCGACGGCTTCGCGGTGCGCTACGTCGGGCCCGAGGAGCGGCTGCGTTTCGGCGCTGGCGTGCTGGCCGGCGCCGCGCTGTACGTGCAGCCGGGCGGCACCAACGGGCAGGAGGTGAGCACCGCGTGGGGCCTGCTCCAGCGCGACCCCGGCTTCTCGCCGGAGCTGGTGCGCGACTACGTCCGGGGCGGCGGTCGCTACCTGGGCCTGTGCATGGGCGGCTACCTGGCCGGCGATCCGGGCTACGACCTCCTGCCGGGCGACTCCGGGCAGTACATCCGCTCCCGGGGGGCGACCGTCACCGACGAGCAGGACCGCCTCGTCGACGTCGCCTGGCGCGGCCGCCCGCAGCGGATGTACTTCCAGGACGGCCCGTACTTCGACGTCGACGGCCCGGGCGTGGATGTCCTGGCCCGCTATTCCAACGACCGAGCCGCCGCCGTCACCGCCCCCTACGGCGCCGGCCGAGTGGCGGTCAGCGGCCCGCACCCGGAGGCCCCCGCGGACTGGTACCGCGACTACCACCTGCCCGACGAGTCGAAGACCGGCCTGGGCCTGGGCGACGACCTGCTGCACGACCTGATGGCGGCCCCCGCATCCTGACGTTCCGTCAAGTCCCCTACGGGCGGGCTGCGGTGTCACGCCCGCGCGGCGGGTCCTGCGGGGAACTCGGCGCGCAGCCGGGTGCGGGTGCGACGGGCCTCGGCGGGGGCGGGGCAGGGGCTCGGCGGGGTGCGGGAGCCCCCTGGGCCGGCCGGTGGCGCTACCGCCCGGCGGGGTACAGGACGCGGTCGGCCACCAGGTCCGGCCGGTCGGTCGGCAGGGCGTGGCCGGCGCCGGGCACGATCTCCGTCCGGGCCGAGGGCACGAGGCGGCCGAGGCGCTCGGCGACCGCGTGCGCGTCGTGCATGGCGCTGCGCTCCCCGAGCAGGAACAGTGCGGGGACGTCCAGGCGGCGCAGTTCCTCGTCGGACAGGACCGGGGGCACCGGGAGCGCGCGGCGGAACCCCATCGACGCGCGCATCAGGGCCATCAGTTCGGTCTCCAGGATGGCGCTGTTGCCGACCAGGCGGGCCAGCCGGGGGCGCAGCGCTCGCGGCGCGGTGGCGGCGAGGCCGCCGGCGATCACCCAGGCGTAGAAGCGGGCGCCGATGTCGGCGAAGCCGGCCGGGTCCACCAGGGTGAGGGAGGCGACCCGCCCGGGGTGGTGGATCTGGTGGTGGAGCGCCAGCCAGCCGCCGTAGGAGCAGCCGACGACCTGGGCGTCCGTCACCTCCAGTGCGGTCAGGAGTTCGTCCAGCCAGGCGGCCGCGTCCCGGCCGTCGGCGATCGGGGCGCTCTGCACGCTCGCGCCCGGTTCGCCGACCGTGTCGACGGCGATGACCGGGCGGTGGCGGGCCAGCGTGTCGATGTAGCGGTGCCACATCAGTGCGTTTCCGCCCGAGCCGGGCAGCAGCACGATCGGCTCGCCGTGCTGCGGGCCGGTCCGGTAGACGCGGGTGGTCCCGAACGCGGTCGGGAGGTCCAGCGCCGTCCGCGGCCCGGGCCACAGTTCCGTCAGGGCCCGCTCGTAGGCGGCGCGAAACCGGTCCCCGGCCTGGTCGTTCTTGAACTGGCTGATTCGCATGATACATGTGTATCACGGCATGATACGGGTGTACCAGGGAGGTCGTTCATGAACGCGCGGGTCGATCACGAGGAACGCCGGCGGCAGATCGCCGAAGCGCTGCTGCGCATCGCCGACACCCAGGGGCTGCAGGCGGCCAGCATGCGGGCGGTCGCCACCGAGGCGGGCGTCTCCCTGCGGCTGGTGCAGTACTACTTCACGACCAAGGAGGGGCTGCTGCTGGACGCGCTGGAGCGGCTCGGCGCCCAGCTCCAGACCCGCATGGCGACGTGGATCACCGAGGCCGCCACCCCGTCCACGCCGCGCGGCCTGGTGACCGCGGTCCTGTCCAGCATCCTGCCCACCGACCCGGAGAGCCGCCGGATCACCCGCACCTACGCCGCGTACTACACGCTGGTGCTCAGCGATCCCGCGCTGGTGGAGAAGCACGGGACGCCCCAGCCCGACCTGCTGGAGGGCTTCCTCGCCAAGCAGGTCCGCGCGGCCCAGCAGGCCGGGCAGATCGACCCCGCCAGGGACCCGGAGATGACCGCCGCCGGGCTGCTGGCCATGGTCAACGGCCTCGGCTCCAGCGTGCTCGGCGGCCAGCGCACCGGCGACGCCGCGCTGGCGATCCTCACCCACCACCTGGACGAGCTGTTCCGCGGCCGTCCCCGCGGTGACGCCCCGGACCTGCCGGCCGCCTGACCAGTCGACCCCCGGACCGGCCGGCCTTCCCCCGCCGCCGGGGGCGGGCCGCCGTTCGGCCGGATCCCGTCCGGCCGCCCCGCAGGCGCCCTGTCCGCCCCGCCGCCGGTGCACGAGAATGTGCCGGTCCCGCGCGAGGGGCTGGCGAAGCGGCCAACTCCCGTACCGGGCACTCCTTTTCCGTTACCGAATGGGGAGGTTCACCGACCATGTACAGGAGACTTCCGCAAGCCGTGCTGTCGGGTGTGCTGGTCGTGGCCTTCGCGGGGACGACCGCGTGGGCCACGACGACCACGGCGGGCACGGCCCCCGCGCCGGGCGTCGCCGCCGGGTGCGGGGCCGACGCGACCGCCCAGGGCCTGGCCAGTACCGCCCTCCCGAACACCCTGCTGGAGACGCCGCGCTCCGACGGGCGGACCGAACAGTTCCAGCAGTTCTACGACAGTTCGGCAGCCTCCCTCCTGCCCTTCGTCTGGCACCGCTCCCAGGAAGCGCCCGGGGGCGCCTACAGCGGCTGGGAGCGCGTCAGCGCCACCCCCGTGGGCCCGAAGCTGTACCAGGTGAGCGCCGTCGAGAACAGCGTCGGCGCCCTGGAGGTGTTCTTCGCCTCCTACGGCGGCTTCTGCCACACCGTCCTGCCCGCGCCCGGCGACTCCTGGACCCCGACCGAGAACTTCGAGCTGTCACCGCCGCCCTACCACGGCGGGCTCACGCTCTTCAGGGAACGCGACGGCCGGCTGCACGCCTTCGCCTCCGGCGCCGACACGAACGCGGCCATGGAGGTGCGCAGCCAGGACGGCGACGCCCGGGACTCCTGGGGCCCGGTGCGCCGGCTGCCCCGGCTGCCGGACCCCAACGCGGGCCTGGGCGCGCCGTCCTCGGTCGTCCAACTGCCGGACGGGCGGCTGCGGGTGACCGTCCGCGAGTGGAACCGCGACCGCTCCTGGCGGACCACCGAGGCGGACCGGTTCGTCTCCTGGGAACCGTGGCAGCTCTGCGCGGACAGCACCTGCGCCTGACGGCCGGGCGGCGGGCAGTCTGACGGCCGGGCCCGGGCAGGCGCTCCCGAGCGGGCACCGACCCGGGCGCTCGCCCGTCCGGGCGGGCTGCGCTGGCGGCCGGGTGGGGCCGCCGGTATGCCTGGGGGGACGGCGAGGCGGCGGAGAGGACGGCGGGGTGGGCGGCGCGGACGGGGACGGGAGCGGGGAGCGGGACGGCGGGGGGACGCGGGCGCCGGGCAACCGGGCGGTGGTGCTGGGGGTGCTGGCCTCCACCGCGGTGGTGCTGCTCGCCCAGGCGGCGAGCGGCACCAGCGCCCGGCTGGTGCTGCTGCTGGTGTTCCTGCCGGCCCTGCTGGCGGGGCTGGGCACCGTCGCGCAGACGGTCGCGGCCTCGGTGTGGGTGGCCGGGGTGGTGGCGGTCAGCACGGTGCTGTTCCCGCCGTCCTCGCTGGCCGCCCGGGTGGGCACCCTGGTGGGGGTGGTCGGCGCCGAGGCGGCCGTGGTCGGGCTGTGCGCGCGCCGGGTACGGCGCGAGCGGGAGCTGTTCCGGATGCGGCAGACCGCCGTCGCCCTGCAACGCCAGCTGCTGCGCCCGCTGCCGGTGCTCACCCCCGACGTCCAGCTGTACGGGCTGTACCGGCCGGTGGAGGAGGACGCCCTGGTCGGCGGCGACCTGTACGACGTCGCCGACACCCCGTACGGCACCCGGGTGCTGGTGGGCGACGTGCAGGGCAAGGGCCTGCCGGCGATCGGCGCGGGCTTCGCGGTGCTGAGCGCCTTCCGGGAGGCGGCCTTCCGGGAGCCGGCGCTGACCGGCGTCGCGGACGCCCTGGAGGCGGCGGTGGAACGGCACAACGCGTACGCGTTACAGGGCGGCGAGAGCGAGCGCTTCGTCACCGCGACCGTGCTGGGCGTGGAGCGCGGCGCGGACGTGCAGGCCGTCAACTGCGGCCACCTCGCCCCCTACCTGCTGCACGGCGGCCGGGTCGAGGCCGTGCCGCTGCCGGCCGGGGTGCCGCTCGGGCTGGCGGAGCTGACCGACGAGGTGCGCACCGTCCGGTGGTTCGCGCTGCCCGAGGACGGCGTGCTGGTGCTGCTCACCGACGGGATCACCGAGGCCCAGGACGCCACCGGCGCGTTCTACCCCGTCGAGCGGGGCCTGGCCGCCCTCGCCGCCGCCCCCGCCTCCCTGCTGCCCGAGGCCCTGGACCGCGAGGCCCGCCGCTGGAGCGGGGGCCGCAGCCGCGACGACGTCACGGCACTGTCCCTGCGCCGCGCGCCCTGAGGCTGCCGGGGTTCCCCCGAAGCGCCCTCACCGCTTCAGGAACTCCAGCAGGTCAGCGTTGAAGCGCTCCTTGTCGCCGGGGACCATCGCGATGCCGTGCGAGCCGTTCTCGTACACCTTCAGGACGGCGCCGGGGATGATCCGGGCGGCCCGGCGGGCGGTGGCCTCGACGGGGACGATCCGGTCGTCGTCGCCGTGCACGATCAGGGTGGGGATGTCGAACCCGGCCAGGTCCTCGTGGAAGTCGGTGTAGCCGAAGGCGTCCACGCAGTCGACGCCGCCCTCGATGGTCTGGTGCATCGCCATGAACCAGAAGGCGTCCCGGTTGCCCTGGGTGGCGCGGGAGCCGGGGCGGTCGGCGGAGAAGAAGTCGACGGAGGTGTCCTTCCAGAACTGGGAGCGCTCGGTGAGGATGCCGGCCTTGAGGTCGTCGAAGACGGTGCCGGGCACGCCGTGCGGGTTGTCGGGGCCCTGGAGCATGGACGGGGTGATCGCCGACAGCAGGACGGCGGAGCGGATCCGCCCGGTGCCGTGGCGGCCGATGTAGCGGGCGAGCTCGCCGCCGCCCATGGAGTGGGCCACCAGGGTGACATCGCGCAGGTCGAGCCCGGTGAGCAGGCTGTCGAGGTCGTCGGCGAAGGTGTCGAAGTCGTAGCCGCCGTAGACCGGGGCGGAACGGCCGTGGCCGCGCCGGTCGTGGGCGATGGCCCGCAGGCCGGCGTCCGCGACGGCCTTCAGCTGGTCCTGCCAGGCGTCGCCGTTGAGCGGCCAGCCGTGGATGAACACGACGGGGCGTCCGCTGCCCCAGTCCTGGTAGAAGATCTCGACGCCGTCGCGGGTCCTGGAGATGGGCATGCTCCTGCTCCTTCGGGTGGTGCGCCGGGGGTGGGGTGGCCTGCCGGGGTGACCTGCCGGGGGCGGCCTGCCCGGGGCCTGCCGGGCCGCAGGTTCATCCAACGGGAGGCGGGTGGGGCCCGCATCCCGCGGCGGCCGGGGCCCGCGCGGGAGCGGACGCGGCGCTACGCCGTTCGGATGAGTTCGGGCGAGGGCGGGCGAGTTCGGGTGAGGACGGACGAGTTCGGGCGAGGGCGGTTCAGCCGCTCTCGCGCAGGCGGGTGCCGAGGGCGTCGGGGGGCAGCAGGGGCGCCGGGTAGCCGGCCGGGGGCTCGGCCAGCTCCCAGGGGCGGTGGACGGCGCGGGCGGGCAGGTGGGCGAGCTCGGGGACCCAGCGGCGCACGTAGGCGCCGTCGGGGTCGTAGCGGTCGGCCTGGCGCAGCGGATTGAGGACGCGGTTGGGGCGGGTGTCGGTGCCGGTGCCGGCGACCCACTGCCAGTTGAGCTGGTTGTTGGCGAGGTCGCCGTCGACGAGCAGGGCGAGGAAGTGGGCGGCGCCGGGGCGCCAGTGGTGGCGCAGGCTCTTGGTGAGGAAGGAGGCGGTGAGCAGGCGGGCCCGGTTGTGCATCCAGCCCTCGTGGGCGAGTTGGCGCAGGCCGGCGTCGACGATCGGGTAGCCGGTGCGGCCCTCGCGCCAGGCCTGGAGCTCGCGTTCGTCGTCGTACCAGCGGACGGGGCGGGGGCGGTAGTCGGCGTGGGCGGCGTCAGGGCGGGCCGCGAGGACCTGGTGGTGGAAGTCGCGCCAGGCGAGCTGGCGCACCAGCGCGGCCGCGCCGGGGGTGTCGGACTTCCCGGCGCGGTGGGCGAGTTCGGTGGCGGACAGGCAGCCGAAGTGCAGGTACGGCGAGAGGCGGGAGGTGGCGTCGGCGGCGAGGTCGTCGTGCAACTGCTCGTAGGCGTCCGGGTTCCAGGCGCGCAGGCGGCGGCGGGCGGCGCTCTCGCCGCCGGGGGCGCGGCCCGGGGAGGTGCCGGCGGGGGCGGCGGGCAGCGGGGCGCTCGCGGGGCCGTCGGGGGTGGCGAGGGTGCGCGGGGCGGGCAGGACGGTGCGCCGGGGTGCCTGCTGCCAGGCGCGGTGGTAGGGAGTGAAGACGGCGTAGTGATCGCGCCCGGCCGGGGTGACGAGGCCGGCGGGGACGATGGTGAGCGCGGCGTCGTGCAGGTGCAGGCGCTCGCCGAGGGCGCGGCGCAGGGCGTGTTCGCGGCGGGTGGCGAAGGCGGAGACGCCGGCGTTGGTGTGGACGGTGTCGGCGCCGCACTCGGCGGCCAGGCGGGCGGCCTGTTCGACGGGGTCGCCGTGGCGCAGGACCAGGCGGGAGCCGGCGGCGCGCAGCGCCCGGTCGAGGTCGGCGAGGCTCTCGGCGAGGAAGGCCTGCCGGTTGGGGGCGGCGAAGCCGGCCCGGGCGATGGCCGGGTCGAGGACGAACAGGGGGACGACCTGGTCGGCGCGGGTGCGGGCGGCGTGCAGGGCGGGGTTGTCGTGCAGGCGCAGGTCCTGGGTGAACAGGACGACGGCGGTGCTCATCGGGGGCCTCGTGCGGTGGGGTGCGGGTACGGCGGCGGGTGTCGGGCGGCGGGTCGGGGTGGGGGTGTCAGCCGGCGGGTCGGGCGCGTTCGGTGATGTTGCGGGCCATGGCGCCGAACACCAGGGCGTGGAAGGGCGCCACCGACCACCAGTAGAGGTGGCCGGCCAGTCCGTGCGGGTGGAACAGCGCCCGCTGCTGGTAGAGCGCGCCGCCGGCGCCGTCGGGTGTCACGCGCAGTTCGAGCCAGGCCAGGCCCGGCAGGCGCATCTCGGCGCGCAGCCGCAGCAGGTGTCCGGGTTCGATCTCCTCGACCCGCCAGAAGTCGAGCGCGTCGCCGACCCGCAGCCGGTGGCGGTCGCGGCGGCCGCGGCGCAGGCCGACGCCGCCGGCCAGGCGGTCCAGGCGTCCGCGCAGGGCCCAGGCCAGCGGCAGGGAGTACCAGCCGTTCTCGCCGCCGACGCCCTCCACCACCCGCCACAGCGCGGCCGGGTCGGCGGCCACCCGGCGCCGGCGCAGGTCCTGGTAGAGGCTGCCGCCGGCCCAGTCGGGGTCGGTGGGCAGCGGGTCGCTGGGCGCGCCGGGCAGGGAGGCGGAGGACCAGCGGGTGGAGACCTGGGCGTCGCGGATGCGCCGCAGGGCCAGTTCCACGGCCCGGTCGAAGCCGGTCAGGCCCTCGGGCGGGTCGGGGATCCAGCGGGCGATGTCGTGTTCGCGGCACACCACCTCGTGGCGCAGCGACTCCACCAGCGGTCGGGCGAGCGAGCCCGGTACGGGGGTGACCAGGCCCACCCAGTGGCTGGACAGGCGCGGGGAGAGCACGGGCACCGGCACGATCAGGCGCCGGGGCAGGTCGGCGACCTCGGCGTAGTGGCGCATCATCAGCCGGTAGGTGAGCACGTCGGGCCCGCCGATGTCGAAGGTGCGGTCGACCTCGGGGGGCAGGGCGGCGGCGCCGACCAGGTAGCGCAGCACGTCGCGTACGGCGATCGGCTGGATGCGGGTGTCGACCCAGCGGGGGGTGACCATCGCCGGGAGCCGTTCGGTCAGGTGGCGCAGCATCTCGAAGGAGGCCGAGCCGGAGCCGATGATCACCGCGGCCCGCAGTTCGGCGGTGGGGACGCCGCCCGTGCGCAGGGCGCGCCCCACTTCGGCGCGCGAGCGCAGGTGGGCCGACAGGTGCGGTTCGGGGACCCCGGCGGGCAGCAGTCCGCCGAGGTAGACGATGCGCCGGGTGCCGGCGGCGGCGGCCGCCTCGGCGAAGGTCTCGGCGGCCTGCCGGTCCCGGGTCTCGAAGCCGGGCCCGGTACCCAGGGAGTGGACCAGGTAGTAGGCGGCGTCGATGCCGTCGAAGGCCGCGGGCAGGGACTCGGCGCGGGTGACGTCCCCGGTGACGGCCTCCACGTCGGCCCGCCAGGGCTGGTCCCGCAGCCGGAGCGGGTCGCGGACCAGGCAGCGCACCCGGTACCCGGCGGCGAGCAGTTCGGGCACCAGGCGCCCGCCGATGTAGCCGGTGGCGCCGGTGACCAGGCAGTGCGGGCGCGTCCGGGTCGGCTCGTCCACCTGCGGCTCCTCTCGTGCGGGCGGGTGCGCCCCCCGTGCCCCGCCAGGCGCGGGGGGCGCTGCCGGGGTGTTCGGAGCGGACGCGGCCGGGGATTGGACACGGCCGGGGATTCGAGTCTTCCAGGGGTCTCCTGCGGGCGCCTGGGCGTGCGCGCGGGGGGGGCCGGGAATCCGGGCGTGCGCGGGGGCCGGGAATCCGGTGTCCTTGGCGGGCAATCCGCGCCAGGTGCGGCTTCGAACGCCTGACGTCGCCGTGTTCCGTCGGCCCTGCCGGGTGTCCGCCCGGCCGGGATTCCCTGGAGGTCGTGCCATGCCCACCGTCCACTGGCCGGGGCCGTCGCCCGTGTGTTGCGAGCGCGAGGCGGCCGGATGAGTACGGTCGTTCACCTGTCCGGGCCGGGGCGTCCGGGCTCCGACCTCAAGGAGTTGCTGAGCAGGACCGCGCGCGGCGACCGGGAGGCGTTCGGTCGGCTGTACGACGCGGTGGCGGGCCCGGTGCTGGGGCTGGTCCGCCGGGTGCTGCGGGATCCGGCGCAGTCCGAGGAGGTCGCGCAGGAGGTGATGCTGGAGGTGTGGCGCACCTGCGCCCGCTACCGGCCCGAGCGCGGGGAGGTGCTGGCGTGGGTGCTGACCATCGCCCACCGCCGCGCCGTGGACCGGGTGCGGGCGGCGCAGGCGTCCGCCGACCGCGACCGGCGGGCCGCCGCCGCCTCGCACGCGCCGGCGTTCGACGAGGTCGCCGAGCAGGTCGAGGGGCGGCTGGAACGCGAGCAGGTGCGGCGCTGCCTGAAGGGGCTGACCGAGCTGCAGCGGGAGTCGATCACGCTGGCCTACTACCGCGGGTACACCTACCCGCAGGTCGCCGAACTGCTCGGCACCCCGCTGGGCACCGTCAAGACCCGGATGCGCGACGCGCTGATCCGGCTGCGCGACTGCCTGGGGGTGGGAGCATGAGCGGCGCCGACCTGCACACGCTGACCGGCGCCTACGCCGCGCACGCCCTCGACGCGGACGAGCGCGCGCAGTTCGAGCGCCACCTGGCGCAGTGTCCGGCCTGCGCCCGGGAGGTGGCCGAGTTCACGGCGACGCTGGCCAGGCTGGGCGCCGCGCAGGCCGTCGCGGTGTCCGGGGAGCTGAAGTCGCGGGTGATGGGCGCCCTGGACACCGTCCGGCAGGAGGCCCCGCGCGCCGCGGCCGGACCCGACGGTGCCCGGCGCCCCGGGCGGCTCGCCCGCGGCTGGCCGCGGCTGGCGCTGGCGGCCTGTCTGGCGGCGGCCGCGGCCCTCGGCGGCGTGGCCGTCCAGCAGCACCGGGAGGCGGACCGGGCCAGGGCCCTCGCCGCCGCGCTGCAGCGGCACCAGGACCAGGTCACCGGGCTGCTGGCGGCACCCGACGCCCGGCGGGCGAGCGGCCCGGCGGCCGGCGGCACCGGCACCGGGGCGGTGGTCTGGTCGCACGACAAGGGCCGGGCCGTCCTCCTGGCCTCCGGCCTGCCCGCCCCGGCGGACGGCACGGCGTACGAGCTGTGGTTCGACGACGGCGCCGCGATGCGCCCGGCGGGGCTGATGCCCCGGGGCGACGGCGCGTTCCTGCTGGACGGCCCCCTGGACGGTGCGCGCGGTATCGGGGTCACGGTGGAGCCCTCGGCCGGCTCCGCGCACCCCACGGGGGCGCCGGTCCTGCTGATCCCGTTCACCTGAGCGGGAGGGCCGGGCCGGGCGGCTGGCCCGGCGGAAGGCCGGGTCGGGCCGGGGCCAGGAGACCGTGAGGGTGCCGCTCAAGGGCGCCCCGGACGTCCCCGGGCGCCCTTGAGCGGCCTCGGCCCGGGGCGCCGGGGCCGGGTCTCCCGGCGGTCCGGCCCGTTCCGCAGCCCGTTCCGCAGCCCGTCTGCGGCCCGTCCGCAGCCCGTCTGCGGCCCGTCTGCGGCCCTCAACCCTGGCCGGGCGGTGTCACCCGGCCAGAGCAATGTCACCCGATCGGGGGGTATCCGGACTCGCACCCATCCGGTGGAGCCGGACCGCCGAATGAGGACCGTGACCGATGAGACGAGCAGCAGCCCGCCGGGCGCCCTCCCCCGAGCACGCACCCGTGCCGCCGGGCCGGCCGTGGCGGCGCTGTGCGGGCTGGCGGCCGCCGCCGCGGCCGTGGGAGCCGGTGAGGCGGCGGCGGCGTTCACCCGCCCCCAGGCCTCACCGGTGGTGGCGATCGGCTCGGCGGCGATCGACCTCGCGCCCACCGCCGTCAAGACGTGGGCGGTCCAGCGGTTCGGCACCGGCGACAAGACGGTCCTGCTGGGCGGGATCTACACCGTCATGGGTCTCGCGGCCGCGGCCCTCGGCGTGCTGGCCGTACGCCGTCGCGGCGCGGCCGCCGCCCTGTTCACGGCCTTCGGCGGCCTCGGCGCCTGGGCCGCGCTGGCCCGCCCGCAGGCCCTCCCCACCGACCTGCTGCCCTCCGCCGCCGCGGCCGGCGGCGCGGTCGCCGTGCTGTGGTGGCTGGCCGGACCCGCCCTCTCCCCCGGCCCTTCCCCCGGCCCTTCCCCTTCCCTTGGCTCGGGCCCGGTCCGGCCGGCCGGGCCCGAACGGCGGCGCGTCCTGGCGGCCGGCGCCACGATCGGCACGGCCGCCGCCCTCGGCACGGCCGGACGCGTCCTGTCCGACCGGCGCGGCGACGTCAGCGCGGCCCGCGCCGCCGTCCGCCTGCCGCCGCCGCTGCGCCCGGCTCCACCGCTGCCGCGCGCCGTCGGCGCCACGGTCCCCGGCCTGCCCCCGTTCATCACCCCCACCGCCGACTTCTACCGCGTCGACACCGCCCTGACCCTGCCGCGCATCGACCCGCGCGCCTGGTCGCTGCGGCTGCACGGCCTGGTCGACCGCCCGCTGCTGATCGGCTTCGACGACCTGCTCGCCCTCGGGCTGGAGGAGCTGGACCACACCCTGTCCTGCGTCTCCAACGAGGTCGGCGGCCCCTACGCGGGCACCACCCGCTGGCTCGGCGCCTCGCTGCCCGCCCTGCTGCGCCGCGCCGGCGTCCGCTCCGGCGCCGAGCAGCTCGTCGGCCGCTCGCAGGACGGCATGACGATCGGCACCCCGGTCGAGACGCTCCTCGACGGGCGCCGGGCGCTGCTCGCGGTGGCGATGAACGGCGAGGCGCTGCCCGTCGAACACGGCTTCCCCTGCCGCACGGTGGTGCCAGGCCTCTACGGCTACACCTCGGCCACCAAGTGGCTCGTCGACCTGGAGGTGACCACCTTCGCCGCCCGCGACCCGTACTGGGTGCGGCGCGGCTGGGACCGCACCGGCGAGGTCCGCACCGCCTCGCGGATCGACGTGCCCGCGCCGTTCGCCCGCGTGCCGCCCGGCGACGTGACGGTGGCCGGCACCGCCTGGGCCACCCACCGCGGCATCGCCGCCGTCGAGGTGCGCGTCGACGGCGGGCCCTGGCGGCAGGCCGAACTGGCCGCCGACGCCGGGCCCGACCTGTGGCGCCAGTGGACCCACACCTGGACCGGCGCCGCCCCCGGGACCCACCGCCTCGAGGCCCGTGCCACCGACGGCACCGGGGCCGTCCAGCCCGCCACCCGCACACCTCCCCACCCCTCGGGCGCGACGGGCTGGCACAGCGTCGTCGTCACCGTCACCTGACCCCACCTCACGACCTCCCCACCCCTTCGGCATCCGGGATCCGCCCGATGCCACCTGACAGGAGAATCCGTCCATGAACACGACCGTCCTGGTCCGCAAGCCCTTCGCCGCCGTCCTCGCCGCCGGCCTGCTGGCCGCCTCCCTGAGCGCGTGCAGCAGCAGCGGCGAGGCGAAGTCCTCGGACACGGCCAAGAGCACCAGCGCGACCGCCGCGGCCCAGCCGTCCGGTGCCCCGGCTTCCGGTGCCCCGTCCGCCGAGCAGGTGACGGCCGGGCAGCCGTTCGGCACCGCGTGCGCGGCCGTCCCCAAGGACGGGGCCGGCAGCTTCAGCGGCATGGCCAAGGACCCGGTCGCCACCGCCGCCTCCAACAACCCGCTGCTGTCCACCCTCGTCACCGCCGTCAAGCAGGCCGGCCTGGTGGACACCCTCAACTCCGCGAAGAACATCACCGTCTTCGCCCCCACCAACGACGCCTTCGCCAAGCTCCCGAAGAAGGACCTCGACGCCGTCCTCGCCGACAAGGACAAGCTCACCAAGATCCTCACCTACCACGTCGTCCCCCAGCGCCTGGCTCCCGCGGCACTCGCCGGCGGCCACAAGACCCTGGCCGCCGACGACCTCGCCGTGACCGGCGCCGCCCCGGACTTCACCGTCAACTCCGCCGCCAAGGTGCTGTGCGGCGACGTCCAGACCGCCAACGCCACCGTCTACATCGTCGACACCGTCCTGATGCCCGCCTCCTGACCCGGCATCAGCCCATGAACCGCGGCCCCCGGCGAACAACCCCCCGGTAGCCGGGGGCCGCACCCCCCACCTCCCGCCCCCGCCTGCTTGCCCACCAGCTGACTATGTAGACCGACCGACATATTCTCCCCACATCCCGCAGGCCCACCCGTGCACAGGAAGTCGGACCCGCCGACTTCCTGTGCACGGTGGCATGGCGGCACTGCGGCGCTGCGGCCCCCACCAGGGAAATATGTAGACCGACCGGCATATTTCTCCTGGGCCACGATTCCGGCCGCGCGAGAAGTCGGCAGGTCCGACTTCTCGCGTACGCCGAACCGCTCCCATTCCCCAGGCTCTCGCCGCTCCGTGCATGTGCGGCCGAATATGTAGACCGACCGATATATTTTTCCGTTTCACAGGCCGCCCGCCCGCAGGCCCCGCCGCGTGGCGAAGCCGAGGGCGAGCCACCCCGCACAGGAAGTCGGGCAGGCCGACTTCCTGTGCGCACTGCGGGCGCGATCGAATCTGTAGACCGGTCGGTATATTCACTCCGGAGCCGACGGCGCGAGCCCGCGGGCAAGGCTGTACGGCGCACGTTCCGCGGTTCCGCAGGGGCGGGGGTTCAGCGCAGCAGGTGCTCCAGCTGGTCGAGGGCGGTGGGCAGGTCGCGGGGGCGCAGGGCGCCCGGGGGGCGGCGGGGGCCGGTCCAGCCGGGGCCGGCGGTCAGGACGACGGGACGGGTGCGGGCACCGTGGGGGCCCCAGGTGGTCTCGGCGACACGGCGGGCCAGGGCCCGGTCGGCGGTGCGGGCGACCTGGGACCAGAGCAGGACGGCGGGCGGGCCGGTGCGGCGGACCGCTTCCAGCAGGGCTTCGGTCGGCAGTGCCGGGCCGAACATCCGAAACGGCAGACCCCGTTCGGCCAGCCCCGCAGCCAGCGCCTCCAGCGGCAGGGCATGCAGTTCGGCGGGCATGCCCGCGAGCAGGACGGCCGGACCCTGCGGCGGCTCGACCCGGTCGGCGGCGCGGCGCAGAGCAGCGGCGACGTGCCAGGACAGCAGGTGCTCGACCTCGACGTAGCGCTCGCCCTCGGCGGCCCACTTGCGGCCGGCGGCGCGCAGCGCGGGCATCATCACCTCGGTCCAGGCGGCGACCGGGCCGAGGGTGTCGACGCTGTGTCGCAGGATCCGGGCGAGCTCGGGGGCGTCGAGGCGAACGGCCGCGCGGGCCAGCCCCCGGCACTCGGGGCGGACGGTGCCGACGGGCAGGGCGTTCCCGCCACCGGGGGCCGGCCCGCCGGCAGGCGGCCCCGGCGGCTCGGACGGCCCTGACGACCCTGACGCCTCGGAACTCTCTGGCGGCCCGGACGGTCCTGGAGCCTCGGCGGCGAGGGCGAGGCGGGCGGCCTCGGCCGGGGTGACGCCGCGGGCGGTCAGGCGGCACATCTCCGCCAGGACGGCGACGTCCCGAGGGCTCCACTGGCGGTGGCGCCCGGGGTCGCGCCGGGCGGGGCCGATGCCGTAGCGGCGTTCCCAGGAGCGGACGGTGGTCGGGGAAACGCCGAGCATGCGGGCGAGGGCACCGGTGGTCAGGCTGGCCTGGGCCGGCGGCCGGTCGGCGGAGGCAGCCGCGGGGACGGGGACCGGGACGGGGACGGGCACATGCGTGAGCCTATGCGGGGCAGGCCGGGGCAGCGGGCGTCGCGGATGCGGGCGGCAAGCAGGGCTCGTTCCCCGGAAGCCATCGGCGCGCACAGGAAGTCGGACCCGTCGACTTCCTGTGCGCACCACGACCGCGGGTCCGAGCGGAATATGTAGGCCGGTCTAGAGATTTGCCCCCCCGGCGCGCCGAGGACCCCGGCAGGGCAGGCCCGGGCACAGAACCATGCCGCCGGTGCGCACAGGAAGTCGGACCTGTCGACTTCCTGTGCGCACCACGATCGCGGGGCAGAGCGGAATATGTAGGCCGGTCTACAGATTTGGCAGGCAGGTGCGGGCGCGGGGCTGTGCCGGGTGGGGTGGGGGGTCGGCGAGTTGGGTGCGTAGGCGTAGCAGGGCGTCGCGGATGCGGGTCTTGACGGTGCCGAGGGGGGCACCGAGGGCTTCGGCGGCCTGGGCTTGGGTGCGGCCGCCGTAGTAGACCAGCAGCAGGCATTCGCGCTGGACGTCGGTGAGGGTGGCCAGGGCGCGGCGGACCCGTTCGCGTTCCCGGCCGCGGTCCAGGTCGCGTTCGACCTGGTCGGCGACCTCGTCGAAGACCGGGGTGTAGGCGCGCAGGGCGGCGGTGCGGTCGCGGTCGGCGGTGGCCTGGGCGGAGCGGACCCGGTCGACGGCGCGCCGGTGGGCGAGGGTGAGCATCCAGGGCAGGACCTCGCCGCGTTCGGGACGGTAGCGTGCCGCCTCCCGCCACACCTGTAGGAACACCTCCTGGGTGACCTCCTCGGCCTGGGCGTGGTCGCGCAGCACCCGTAGCACGAGGCCCAGGACGGTTCCGGCGGTGGCGGCGTACAACTCCTCGAAGGCCCACTCGTCGCCGCCGGCCACGCGTGCCGCCAGGGCGCGCAGCCCGGCCTGTCCGCCGCCGCCCGGGGGTTCGATGCCGGGGGGTTCGGTGCCGGGCGTCTCGTCTGCCGGGGGCCAGGGTGCCGGGGGCCGGGGTGCCGGCCGGTCGATCAGTGCGTGCACACTGCGACCGTCCCGGAGCGGCCACCGCCCGGGCTACTCGCATCGTTTGCGCATCGCTGTGCCCGCCCGCGTGCTCCCCGGGCTGCCGCGGTGGTCCGGCCCGTCCGGCCCGTTCGACTTCGAAGCGCTGTGAGCCGCGTCACTTTCGCGGTGGCGGTGCAGCAGGGCGGTGCCGGGGGCCGTCATGGGGGCGAAGGTGACGGCGGAAGAGTGAAGAGAGCGAGGGCGGCGGGTGAGGCTGCGCAGGGCCAGTCCCGGGATCGACTTCGTCGAGTTCGTACAGCAGCGTTCGGGCGCGCTGTTCCGGACGGCGTACGTGCTCACTGGGGACGCGCACACCGCGGAGGACCTCGTCCAGGAGGCGCTGGAACGATCCTGCCGCAACTGGCGGCGGGTGGCGGCCGCGGAAGCGCCCGAGGCGTACGTGCGCCGGATCCTGGTGAACCTGGTCAACGACCGCTGGCGGCGGCTGAGCCGCTCCGGCGAGCGGCCCGCCGCGGCGCCCGGCCCCGAGCGCGCCGACCCGCGCGACGCCTACCGGTCGGTGGAGTTGCGCGCGGAGCTCGTCGCGGCGCTGCACACGCTGCCGATGGGGATGCGCACCGTGGTCGTCCTGTACTACCTCCACGACCTGGGGGACCAGGAGATCGCGCAGACGCTGGACATCTCCCCCGGCGCCGTGCGCTCCCAACTCGCCCGCGGCCTCGCGAAACTGCGGTCCGCACTGCCTCGGCAGGACGTCCCGTCCGCGCCGCCGACCTCGCGCGGAGGTGCGTGATGACCCGCTTCCCGTCCCACGATCCCGGTCGCGACGCCGACCACCCCGACTTCGACCCCGACCCCGACCCCGGCTCCGACCCCGACTTCGACAAGGAACTCCTCGCCGCCATGACCGCATTCGCCGACAACACCCCGGCCCCCGTCATCGACGCCCTCGCCATCCGGCGCACGGTGCGCCGTCGCACCGTGCTCAGCGGCGCGGTGGCGGCGGCCGCGGTGGTCGCCATCGGCACGGGTGCGGCACTGCTCGCGCCGGGTTCGGGTCCGTCGCCCTCCGGCGGCCTGCCCGCGGGCCCCGCGAACGCCTCGGCGCCGATGTCGTCCGGCACACCCTCCCCCGACGCGCCCTCCGGCACGCCCGCGCCCGGGCCCTCGATGGCCTTCGGCACCCCCACGCCGCCGCCGATGCAGCCGACCGACGGGGTGCAGGTGAGTGTGCCGCCGCTCGCCAACCTGGCCAAGGACGCGGCCATCAGCGCGCTGGAGACGGCGGGACTGCGCTACGAGGTCCACGAGTTCACCGACTGGAACGTGCCCGCCGGGTCGGTCATCAACTCCGAGCCGCAGGCCGGCCGCACCGCACCTGCGCACTCGACGGTCCAGGTGTTCGTCTCCAAGGGCAGGCCGGGCCGCTGACCGGCACTGCCACGTCCAACGCCGCCACACAGGAGGCGAGTTGACGATATCCTCCGGCCTCCCGCCACGCGGGCGGCGAAGGGGCCGGGCGAGGCCGTGCGCAGCGGGGTGGGCGGGCCGTGGACTGGGCCGGCCGGGTGAGGAGCGACGCGGTGCCGGGCCTCTGCCCCGGCCCCCCTGCTGCGGGCCCCACCTGCGGCGATCTAGGGTGCAGGCATGATCTCCTCACCGATATCCGGCCCCGACCAGGCGATGCGGGTGCTGATGGAGGGCAATGCCCGTTTCGTCGCGGGCAGCCCGGAGCACCCCAACCAGGACGCCGGGCGCAGGGCCGCCCTCGCCCCGGCGCAGCGGCCCTTCGCGGTGCTGTTCGGCTGTTCGGACTCCCGGCTGGCGGCCGAGATCATCTTCGACCGGGGGCTGGGCGACCTGTTCGTGGTGCGGACGGCCGGGCACGTCACCGGGGCGGAGGCGCTGGGCAGCATCGAGTACGGGGTGAGCGTGCTGGAGTGCCCGCTGGTGGTGGTACTGGGGCACGACTCGTGCGGCGCGGTGGGCGCGGCGATGGAGGCGCTGGACCAGGGGCGGCTGCCGGGCGGGTTCGTGCGGGACGTGGTGGAGCGGGTCACCCCGAGCGTGGTGTCGGCCCGGGCCGCGGGCATCGAGGACCCGGACGGGATCGTCGACGAGCACATCCGCCAGACCGTGGACCTGCTGCTGGAGCGTTCCCAGCTGTTGGCCGCCAAGGTGGCCGAGGGCGCGGCGGCCGTCGTGGGCCTGTCCTACCGGCTGCGCGACGGCCAGGCCCGTACGGTGGCCGCTCGCGGTCCGGTCAGCGCCGCGTTCTGACCGCCGGCCCGTACGGGTGCTGAACCCACCCGTACGGCCGAATCGGCGTGTCGGACCGAGCCGACGCGTGCAGGGCCGTCCGGCGTAGGGCCGTCCGCCCCCGCCGGGGCCGGGAACGCCGTGTCCGATCACCGCCAGCGCCCCCTCCCGGGCGGGGGCAGAGTCGGAGACCGGCAACGGTTTCCCACCCAAGGACGGCATTCCCGTGCACAAGGCCACCGACCTCAAGGTTCTCTACTTCGGCACCCCGGTGGTGCTGATCAGCTCGCGCAACGAGGACGGCGGCGCCAACCTGGCGCCGATGTCCTCGGCGTGGTGGCTGGGGCAGTCCTGCGTGCTGGGCCTCGGCAACACCGCCCAGACGGCCGTCAACCTGCGGCGCGAGGGCGAGTGCGTGCTCAACCTGCCCTCCTCCGGGCAGGTCGACGCCGTCGACGCCCTCGCGCTGCTGACCGCCAACCCGGATCTGACCGAGCACCGGCGGCAGCAGGGCTACCGCTTCGAGCGGGGCAAGTTCGCCGCCGCCGGGCTCACCGAGCAGCGGTCGGAGCTGGTGCGGGCGCCGCGCGTCGCCGAGTGCCCGGTCCAGCTGGAGTGCCGGTTGGAGGCGGCCGCGCCGCTGGCGGGCAACCCGCACTGCACCGCCTTCGAGGTCACCGTGGTGCGCGCGCACGTCGAGGAGCGCCTGATCGTGCCCGGTACGGACCACTACGTGGACCCGCTCGGCTGGGATCCGCTGATCATGAAGTTCTGCGAGTTCTTCGGCGACGGGCGCCGGCTCGCCCCCTCCCGTCTCGCCGAGGGCTGGCAGATGCCGGGCCGCCTGCCCGCCGGTGCCCGGGCCTGACGCCCCGCCGCGGGTCCGCGAGCTCCCGCCGCCCGCCCGGCCGCCCGACGAGCCGCCCGCCTACCTGCCCGCCCGCCCGGCCGCCTAGTCGGCCGCCGCGGCGGGCACCAGGTCGTGGAGCAGGAAGTGGAGCTCCGTGTCGTCCGTCGACTCCACCCACAGCCCGTCGGCGTCGAGCACCGAGGCCGCGACCATCCGCGCCTCGGCGACGAGTTCGGGGTGGGAGTCGAAGCCCGGCCACGGCAGGACGGGGAAGTCGTTGTCCTCGCCGAAGCGCCGCACCCGTTCGATGTCGCCCAGGACGGCGGGCGGCAGCGACTCGTTCGCCCAGGACCACAGCCAGGTCTGCCGGGCGAGGCTGACGCTGCCGATCATCGTGAGCCGGCCGGTGAGGAACACCTCGCTCTTGCGCGACCACTTCCTCCTGCGCGACCAGGTGATCCGCGCGTCGTCCATCGACCAGTGGTACTGCACGTCACCTGACAGTCCGAAGCGCTCGACCATGAGGGCCTGCCGCGAGCGGGCACGTTCGCGGGCCGCGATCACGACGCCCTCCCACCGGGAGTGGTCGTGCTTCGAGTGGTCGTCCACCGTGCCTCCTCGTACGGAACTGCCGGCAAGATCATCCCATCCGGCCTGCTGCTCCGTCCGGGCCCGGCGTGATCCGCAGGAGAGCCCCTACGCGCTGGCGCCGCAGGAGTCGCAGATGCGGGTGGCGGGCAGTTGGAGGAAGCAGGAGGGGCAGATCGCCGGGGGGCGGGGCGGGGTGGCGGCGGCCGCCTTGCGGTTGACGGCCGCTTGCAGGCGCGGGGCCAGGGCGGGGGTGCCGCCGTCGGCGGGCAGCTGGGCGCCGAAGTGCCGGTAGCAGGCGAGGCGGGCGGCGGCGGCGTGGTGTTCGCGGTCCATGTCCGCTGCCAGCGGCGGCTGTCCGGCCACGGCCAGTACTTCCTGGTAGCCGACGCCGACCATGCCGTCGGTGGAGTGGACCACCAGTGCGGTCAGCGGCGGGTCCCCGCGGCGGTGTGCCTCGCGCACCACCAGGGCCAGGACTTTGCCGATCCAGGTGCGCTGGTGCACCCGGGTGCGCACCCCGGCCGCCTCCTGCACGGTCTCGGCCAGTTCGGAGTAGGTGATCACCGCGTGGTAGCGGCGGGCCACGTCCACCAGGGCCGGGTAGGCGGCCCTGGTCCAGGCGACCTGGGCCTGGGTGGAGCTGACCGCCGAACCGTCCGCGACCCGCCAGTAGCCGCGCTGTTGCTGTTCCATTCGACCGCCCCTGAAACCTCGTCCGCCGGCCCCCGCCGGGAGCGAGGCTACCCCGCCCTCCGGCGCCTCGGGCCGCCGGGGGCTTGACTTCAAGTGCTGTTGAAGTCGTCGAATGGGTCCCGACCGCAGCCGTACGGGCATCGCGGTCGATGCCCCGCCCGTACGGAACGACCCGGGTCCGGGGCCGCCTGCTTTCCGATCGTGCCGCAGGCGGCCCCGGACCCGTCGTCGTCCGCCGGCCCGCCATCCGCCACGGGGCGCAGGCCGGGCGTCACCAGCAGAGCCGGGCGACGGGCTCAGGCCGCGGCTTCGGCGAGGGTGTGGGCGACGAGGGCGTTGGCGTGGCCGTGGCCGAGGCCGTGCTCGGTCTTGAGCCAGGCGACGAGTTCCATGTGCTTGCCGAGCGGGGAGGCGCGGATGAGGTCCTTCCACTCGGCGACGGGTCGGCCGTACTTCTTCTCGATGGACGGGAAGTAGCTGGCGGGGCCCTTGGCGGGGGTGGCGGTCATGGTCGGTACGCCCTTTCGGGAACGGACGGGAACGGATGCGGTCGCGGTCTACACAGGTAGGACCGCGACCGCATCGTCAACTCATCGCCCAGCCGAAGTGATCTGCATCACACTCCGACCTTGCGCTTGGCCCGCCGCCCGGCGACGGGGGCGAGGGCGGGGTCGGCGTTCCAGGCGGCGACGGGGTTGCCGAGCCAGCGGGTGGTGCCGGGGACGTTCTCGCCGCGCATGACCAGGGAGGCGGGGCCGACGGTGGTGCCGGCGCCGAGGGAGGAGTTGAGCAGGACGATGGAGTGCGGGCCGGTGGTGGAGCCGGGGCCGAGGTGGACGGGGCCCAGGCGCATGACCCGGTCGTGGAAGAGGTGGGTCTGCAGGACGGTGCCGCGGTTGACGCTGGCGCCGGCCTCGACGGTGACGAGGTCGCTCTCGGGCAGCCAGTGGGTCTCGCACCACACGCCGCGCCCGATGTGGGCGCCGAGGCTGCGCAGCCAGGCGTTGAGGTAGGGCGTGCCGGTGATGCTGGAGCCGCCGAAGGGCATGGCGAGTTCCTCGACGAAGCTGTCGTAGAGCTCGTTGCGCCACACGAAGGTGGACCACAGGGGGTGTTCGGCGACGCGGAAGCGTCCGACGAGGAGCCACTTGGCGGCGGTGGTGACCAGGCAGGCGACGAGGGCGGCGCCGATGAGGACGAGGCCGGCGGCGGCGAGGGCGCGCGGGAGGCCGTAGTCGTCGCGCAGTTCCTGGAGGGTGGCGAGGACGAGGTCGCCGAGGAGGGCGGCGAGGACGATGGGCAGCAGGCGGCACAGTTCGACGCCGGCGCGGGCCCACATCAGGCGCCGGGGCGGGTTGTAGGTGCGGGCGTCGCCGCCGGCGGCCGCGACGCGCGGCAGGGCGAAGGCGGGGCGGCCGAGCCAGGAGGAGCCTTCGGGGGCGTTGACGGGGGTGTCGGACAGGACGCCGACGAGGGAGTTGTCGGGCAGTCGGCGGCCGGGGCCGACGATGCCGGAGTTGCCGACGAAGGAGCGGCGCCCGACGTGCGAGGGGCCGATGTGCAGCCAGCCGGCGCGCAGCTCGTAGGGGGCGACGAGGGTGTCGTCGGCGAGGAAGGCGCCGTCGTCGACGCGCATCAGGCCGGGCAGGGCCAGGACGGTGGAGGCTTCGACGCGGCGGCCGACCTTGGCGCCGAGCAGGCGCAGCCACACCGGGGTGAAGAGGCTGGCGTAGAAGGGGAAGAGGGTGCGCCGGGCGGTGTCGCTGAGCCGGGTGACGGCCCAGGCGCAGAAGGCGACGCGGCCGTGGGCGGGGTGGAAGCCGGGGCGCAGCGGGATGGACAGGAGGCGGACCGTGGTCGCTATCAGCGTGGCGTGGCACACCAGGGTGAGGGCGGCCAGCGGGATGGTGGCGGGCAGGAGTTGGAGGAGGGCCGCGGTGAGGGTGCGGTCGCTGTCGACCATCGTGAAGACGATGGCGAGCGCGGGGAGGGCGGCGATGATCGGCAGGAGGCCGAAGACGGTCAGGCCGACGCCGTAGGCGAGGTTCCAGAAGCGGGAGCGGGGGGTGGCGGCGGCCGCGGGCCAGGTGGTGCGGGCCTCGGTGGAGGGCCGGGCCGGGGAGCCGTGCCAGTGTTCGCCGGCGGGTACGGCGCCGGTGACGCAGGAGCCGGGGGCGATGTCGGCGCCGGCGCCGATGCGGGCGCCGGGCATGAGGGTGGAGCGGCCGCCGATGCGGGCGCCGTCGCCGATGTCGATGTGGCCCAGGTGGAGGGTGTCGCCGTCGAGCCACCAGCCGGCGATGTCGGCTTCGGGTTCGACGGTGGCGCCGGCGCCGATGCGGGCGAGGCCGGTGACGGGGGGCAGGGTGTGCAGGAGGACGCCGGCGCCGATGCGGCAGCCGAGCGCGCGGGCGTAGCGCAGGGCCCAGGGGGTGCCGGCGAGGGCGCCGACGCCGAAGAGGGTGACGGCGCGTTCGGCGGCCCACAGTCGCAGGTGGGCCTGGCCGCCGCGGGGGTGGCTGCCGGGGCGCAGGCGGGCGGTGAGCAGGCGGGCGGTGCCGGCGGCGAGGAGGGTGCGGCCGGGGGCGCTGTAGAAGAGGAGGAGGCCGGCGGCGACGGGCCACCAGGAGCTGTGCGGGGCCCAGCTGAGGTGGTTGCCGATGAGGTTGTCGAAGGCGGTGAGGGCGAGGATCCAGCGCAGTCCGGAGATGCCGAAGACGCCGAGCAGGATGAGGGTCTGCCACAGGCCGGCGCTGGCGGGGGTGCGGCGCACGGTGCGGACGGGGGCGGGGGTGGGGGTGCGCGCGGCGCCGCCGGTATGAGGGGGGCCGGCGAGGTTGTCGAGGTAGTCGGCGAGGTCGCCGAGGACGGGGTGGGCGTAGAGGTCGGCGACGGAGACGCCGGGGTGGCGGGTGCGCAGTTCGGAGACGAGGCGGGCGGCGGTGAGGCTGGAGCCGCCGAGGGCGAAGAAGTCGTCGCCGTGGCCGGGGGCCATGCCGAGCATGCTCTCCCAGCGGCCGGCGAGCCAGCCGGCAGTGCCGTCCAGGGGGGCGGCGGTGCCGGGGGTGGCGGTGCCGGTGGTGGCGAGCGGCCAGGGCAGGGCGTTGCGGTCGACCTTGCCGGAGGTGCGGGTGGGCAGGGAGTCGACGAGGGCGAGGACGGGCACGAGCGGGGCGGGCAGGCGTCCGAGCAGGTGCTGGCGGGCGGCGGTGAGGTCGGGGGTGGTGCCGGGCTGGGCGACGAGGTAGCCGACCAGCAGGTCGGCGCCGGCGGGGCTCTTGCGGACGGCGGCGGCCGCGGCGCGGATGCCGGGCAGGGCCTGGAGGGCGGCGTCGATCTCGCCGAGTTCGATGCGCCGGCCGCCGAGTTTGATCTGGTCGTCGGCGCGGCCGACGAAGACGAGGCCTTCGGGGTCGTTGCGCACGAGGTCGCCGCTGCGGTAGACGCGCGGGGAGGCGAGGGCGGGGTGGGCGCTGAACTTCTCGGCGTCCTTGGCGGGGTCGAGGTAGCGGGCGGTGCCGATGCCGGTGATGAGGAGTTCGCCGGTCTCGTACCAGGGGACGGGGTGGCCGGCGGCGTCGACGACGGCGATCTCCCAGCCGTCCAGGGGGGTGCCGATGCGTACGGGCTGGCCGGGGAGCATGCGGGCGGCGGTGGCGACGACGGTGGTCTCGGTGGGGCCGTAGGTGTTCCAGAACTCGCGGCCGGGGGTGGCGAGGCGCTCGACGAGTTCGGCGGGGCAGGCCTCGCCGCCGACGATGATCAGGCGCACGGCGTCCAGGCACTCCTGCGGCCACAGGGCGAGCAGGGTGGGGACGGTGGAGATGGCGGTGATGCGGCGCTCGACGAGCCAGGGGCCGAGGTCGGTGCCGGCCTTGACGAGGGAGCGGGGGGCGGGCACCAGGCAGGCGCCGTGGCGCCAGGCCAGCCACATCTCCTCGCAGGAGGCGTCGAAGGCCACCGACAGGCCGGCCAGGACGCGGTCGCCGGGGCCGAGCGGCTGCTGCTGGAGGAAGAGGCGGGCCTCGGCGTCGACGAAGGCGGCGGCGGAGCGGTGGGTGACGGCGACGCCCTTGGGGCGGCCGGTGGTGCCGGAGGTGAAGATGATCCACGCGTCGTCGGCGGGGGTGGGCCAGGCGGGGTTGCCGCGGGGCTCGGCCCCGGAGCCGGGGGCGAGCCGGCGTTCGGCGCCGAGGACGGCGCACACCTGGGCGTCCTGCCAGATCATGTCGGCGCGCTCGTCGGGGTCGTCGGCGTCGACGGGCACGTAGGCGGCGCCGCAGCGCAGCACGGCCAGGATGGCGACGTACAGGTCGGCGGTGCCGGAGGGGATGCGCACGCCGACCCGGTCTCCGGTGCCGATGCCGTGCCCGGCGAGGACGCCGGCGAGGGTGTCGACCTCGTGCATGAGGGCGCGGTAGTCGAGTACGGCGGTGCCGGTGTCCAGCGCGGGTGCGTGCGGGTGGGCGTCGGCGGTGGCGGTGACGATGTCGAGCAGGCTGCGGGGGTGCGCGGGCCGGACGGCCGGCCAACCGGCGGCGTGGGCAGGCCCGGGACGGTTCAGCGTTCCCGGTCCTGCCATGTCCTGGCGTGCGTCCATAAGGAGTGTCCTCGGCTGGGAGTAGTCATAAGGATGAATGCGGGGAGTCACCTTGCGTGGTGCCTCACTCACCATGACTCGACTGGGAGCCCGCTGGATGCCGTGAAGGTGGAGTCAAAGGAACTTTTCATTTTCGGCGACATATGGGGGCATCAGGGAACGATTCGAAAGTCATTTCGGGGTTTTTCGATCGCTTTCGGTGGCGAAGGGTAATCGCCGGAGGCAGGAGGCATATGACGGGAAGGCGAAGAGTGGTCTACGCCATAGCGGCGGGGACGCTACCGGTAGTGAAAGCGGACCCACCAAATCTGGAGGTTTAGCGATGATGGTGGCCGGATCCCGCCGGTGGCCGGCCGACGCCGGGAGCAGCGTCGGGAGCGGCGTCGGGAGCGGCGCGTCCGGTAGCGCGGAGGGCGACGCGGCGGGCGACGCGCGGCTCGTCTGGTACGCGGCGTACGGGTCGAATCTGCACGCCGCCCGGCTCGCCTGCTACCTGCGCGGCGGCCGCCCCGACGGCGGCGCGCGCACCTACCCCGGCTGCCGCGACCGCCGCCCGCCGCGCCGGGACGTGGCCACGGTGCTGCCCGGCACGCTGTACTTCGCGCGGGAGTCGGCGGTGTGGGGCGGCGGCAGCGGCTACTACGATCCGGACGCACCGGGTGAACTGCCTTGTCGGATCTATTTGGTGACGGCCAGTCAGTTCAGTGACATCGCCGCCCAGGAGATGCACCGCTCCCCCGGCGCCGACCTCGACCTCACCCACGCCCTCGCGCACGGACGCGACCAACGCGGGCCCGGCCGGTACGAGACGCTGGTGCACGCGGGCGCACTGGACGGGCACCCGCTGCTGACCTTCACCGCCTCCGAAGGCCTGGCCGGCGCCGCACTCAATCCACCCTCGGCGCCCTATCTGCGCACCCTGGCCGCCGGCCTGGCCGAGTCCCACGGCTGGAGCACGCGCCGCTGCGCCGACTACCTGGCCTCCCGCCCGGGCGCCGCCGGGCACTGGAACGCGGCGGACGTCCTGGCCGTACTGGGCGGTGGTCTGGACCTTTAGGCGTTGTTCACCCCGTGGTGACCGTACGGTGACAACTACACGGGTTCCGGCCACATCAGGCAAAGGAAGCGCCAGGCCACCGCACGGGTGAACCGGCACTTCCCGCCGGCGGGTGGCGGCGACCGGCGGCGGCCACCCGCCGGCTTCGTCAAAGGCGGTTTTAAGATCGCGCCCTTCAGCTTGAGCGTTGGCCGTGGAGGAGGAGAGGGACGGCGCGGTTGGCGAGGGCTTCGGCGGCGCGGGCGGCCTGGGCGGGGGCCATGACGTCCGGGAGTTCGTGGGCGGGGACGAAGCGGGCGCCGAGCAGGCCGCTGCGGTGCCGGGGCGGGACGGTGAGGCGGACGTCGTCGCGCACGGTGCCGCCGTCGAAGACCAGGTTGAGGCGCTCCAGGTAACGGTCGGCGGGAGTGAAGTCGACCGCGAGGACGTCCGTGAGGCGCAGGTTGAAGCCGGTCTCGGCGTGGAGGTGACGGGCGGCGGCGAGGTTGGGGGGCTCGTTGGGCTGGGCGGCGCCGCCCGGGAGGATCAGGCCGTCCATGTAGTCCGGGTCGACGAGGAGGACGTCGCCGCGCGGGTTGCGGACGAGAACGAGGCAGCCGAGCCGGCACACCGGCGGCTTGGCGAGCAGACGGGGGTCACGCATCGGACGGTTCACTTCCTGAGGGCGGCGAGGAGGACAAGGGAGAAGCCCGCCCACCAGAGCAGGCGGACGAGGAGTTCAGTCGTCATGCGTCAGGCGCTCGTAGCGCAGCCCCTTGCGCAGCAGGTCCACGACCCGCAGGAGTTCGGACGGGCGGGCGCAGCCGAGGCCGATGAGGTAGCAGCCCGTCCTGCGGCCGTGCTCCCAATCCACCTCGACGGAGGGCAACTTCACCCCGCCCAGGGCGAGGACGGTGGTCAGGTCGTCCAGGACGTCGGCCGCCTGGCGCCGCTGGTCGGCGGTGACGCGGTTGAGGGCGGATCCCATCACGCCCCCACCCGGCGTCGAACCTCGAACCCCCGCCAGGCGCTGAAGGCGGCGGAGAAGGAGGAGAAGGAGGCCAGCTCACCCGAGGTTCCGCTGCGCAGCCACTCCCCCGTCGTCTCGTTCCGCACCCGGTAACACCGGCCCTCCGGGTCCCAGCGGACCCCGTAGCCGTGCAGCCGGGGCACTTGGACATCACCCATGGGAGTAACCTTCCGCGATCAGAGTTTCACGTTCTGTGCACATGGTGGCTCTGTGTCGCCTAGCATCGGAAGTGGCAGACGACTTGACCTCAGTGGTCTGGAGAGTTGGAGCAGCCATGGTGAACATCAAGGAAATTGACCCGCAGTCATCTCCCTGGGCTCCGTTCGGGGTCCAACTCCGCAGGTCAC